>JAGGYC010000004.1 GCA_021162745.1 Desulfuromonas sp.
GCAGTTGTTGTGCCGGTAACCATCCCGCAGGTCGATGGACAACAGCCCATGTCGTAGGGATTCACCTTGATTGAGGAGAATTTTTGACACTTCCGCCACCTCAAGTGAAGCGATCATCGCCGGAGTGAACGACGGTTTACCTAATGCGTTTTCAATCCCTTGCTGCCGACGGTGTTTGTCATACAGGGTGTGCAAACTTCGACCGCCCGGCATCTGCGTAGCGACATGGCCATAACAGTCGACGATGGCACCATGGACAAGCGGTACGTCCATTTCGTTACACACAGCGGCGAGATCCAAACGGACATCGATACGACCAAGGCCATCGACAACAATCTGGGCGCCCGCCAGCAGGCCAACGCCGTTGCGTTTCGAAAACGCTTTAACCACCGGGGTAACAGTCACCGCCGGATTAATTTCGGCCACGCGCCGAGCGGCAACGGCCACCTTGTCGCATCCTAAAACAGCAGGCGACGACAATAGCTGGCGGTTAAAGTCGTGTTCTTCAAAACAATCAGGATCAATCACGGTCAAATGACCAACACCCAAGCGAGCCAGTGCTTCAACGATATAGCCCCCAAAGTCCCCGCAACCGACAACAACGACATGGCTGCAACACAGCTGATCGCGGAAGCTGAACATCTGTTGGTTGCGCAGGTAGCGTGCCGGGAGAATTCCGCGCTCAAGAGCAACGGCCTCCATATAGGCGATGCTGACGTCAAATTTCTCGGCGATGGCCTGTTGTTCTGACCAGCTAAGCAATCCATCGTCAACACGGCTTTCAACATAGCTGCAAATATCATCCATACTATCCCCCACCCACCAATGAAAAGATGGAAATGCTATCCTCGGCGTGAAGCTCCTGATCCAGGCTGGTATGACGATTGTTGGCCATAAGCACGCCCAACTCCTCTTCGGTGATATACACCTCCTGTAACACCAGGCGACACGGCGAATTTACGGGATAGTTGCGCTGCGCCACCTTAAAAGCTCCCCTTGTGTTACGACAATGTCGCAACCATTGCCGTAGCAATGATCACTTAACAGCAATGACTTACATGGCTGCCTTGTAGATGTCGACAACTTGATCCAACTTCGCTTTGCGAGGGTTGGTCAGCATGCAAGCATCCGTTTGCGCGTTCTGAGCCATAATCTTGAGATCTTCTTCTTTAACACCCAGATCTGTCAGACCAGCAGGAATACCAACGTCTGCGGACAGACGACGGATCGAAGCAATGGCAATCTCTGCAGCTTCAACATCAGACAGTCCGTCAACCTTCTCGCCCATTGCCACAGCGATGTCAGCAAAACGCTTAACATTGGCAATCGCGTTGAATTCACAGACAACCGGCAGCAGTACTGCGTTGCAGACACCGTGAGGCAGGTTGTAGAAACCTCCCAGCTGGTGAGCCATAGCGTGAACATAACCGAGGCCGGCGTTATTGAATGCCATTCCGGCCAGATACTCAGCATAGGCCATCTTGTCGCGGGCTTCGAGATTCTTGCCGTTGGCAACAGCTTGACGCAGGTACTCAGCAACCAGCTCGATCGCCTTGATAGCGCAGGCATCGGTGATCGGAGTTGCGATGGTGGAAACATAGGCCTCAACGGCGTGAGTCAGTGCGTCCATACCGGTTGCTGCAGTCAAAGGTGCAGGCTTACCAACCATCAGGACAGGATCATTGATGGCGATATTCGGCGTACAGCGCCAGTCAACAATGGCCATCTTGACGTGAGTGTCGGTGTTGGTAATGATACAGAAACGGGTCATTTCAGACGCGGTACCTGCAGTGGTATTGATGGCAAGGAATGGAGGCATCGGCTTAGTCGACTTGTTGACACCTTCGAAATCGCGGATATTGCCGCCGTTACCCATGACCAGGCCAACACCCTTAGCACAGTCGTGAGAGCTACCACCACCGAGAGAAATGATGCCGTCACAGTTGTTTGCCTTGTAAACGTCAACGCCGCCGGCAACGTTCGTGTCGGTAGGATTAGGCTCGGCGCCATCAAAAACAACAGCCTTCAGGCCTGCGGCCTCAACATAGCCCTTTATGGTGTCGGCTACGCCCATTGCGTTCAGACCGGCGTCGGTTACGATCAACAGGTTGGTTGCGCCCAGCGCTTTTGCTTGATCACCAGTTTCCTTAGCACTACCTACGCCCATCAGTGATACGGTCGGGATGAAGAAAGCAAAAGTTTGTTCTGCTAATGCCATGTTACTCTCCTTTTATTGTTGTTTACTTTGTTCACCAGAGTGACCTCAACCTCCGCCCACCCCCTCAATCGATCGTGATATGAAATAGCGCCGAGGGAATGCTGAATCAGAACACCCGATCCATGCCGCGAACAAAACGAAATTCTTGTCATCCCTATAGAGCAACTTAGATGCCACTTTTAAAAAATAGCAAAAAAATACTGTATTTCTGAATGGTTACATAGTGGAGCAGCAAAAAAACACCACAGCGAACGACCTCTCTTTCTTTTTCAATCCCGATACGGTCTGTCTCAATTTGAGACAATCTGCAACACCACTGTTACCAATCACTGTCCGCAGTAACACTCCGTCTACCATCCCCACCCCCTCAGGCTGGTGACCAACCATTCCACCAGTCCAAAATGGCCCAGATCGATCAATTTAGTGACAAAGCGAGCCAATTTGATACAATTTCAATGCTAATGTGACGAAAACAATTCACCACTGCCCCCAGAGCAGCGAAAAAAAACGCCCCCCGACCATTTAAAATCACTCGCGGCCAGGAGTCACGCTGATGATAAACCATGGTTTTTTCCGTTGACAAATCGACAACAGCAGCAGATAAGCAGGATTTAACATCATCAATCACCCCATTGTGCACGGGATTTGCACGGATACGGTCGTGTTCAGGAAAAACTTAATTTTATTTCCCCGAGTCTGACCACCTACCGGCCCCCCCCCCCATGGTGCCAGACCGATGGGTTCCACAAGAAATTGTCGAGCCTCCCGTTTGGAAAGGAGATTCCTTAGATCACACACGCATGAAACGGTTACGCACTCTCACCCTGACCCTGGTCATCTTCGGCTTATTGACAACACTGGCCGCCGTCAATCTCAGCACCTTTGTCAGCGGCAGGGACGTAAACTCTCCGGCGGTGAACAAAAACGGGTGGCCCTGGCTCGCGCCCTGGTCCTGCGCCCAAAATACTACTGCTGGATGAACCGACGACCTACATGGATCAGACCAGCATTGAGGTGCTGGAACGGGTGATCCGTTCCTTGCCGGCCCAGAGGATCACCGTTGTCGTCGCCAGTCACGACGCCGACCAACCACAGCGGCTGAACAGCGAACTGATTGAATTGGCCGGCGGACACATAGTTTAACATCAACCGGAGCATCTGCTCCGCTACAAAGGACATAGACCATGCTTAGTTTTGAACAGGCACGCCAAACCATTCTCGACCATATCGCCCCGTTGGGTATCGAACGTATTTCTCTACTTGAAGCCGGTGGTCGCGTGATTGCCAAAGACCTGCTCGCCCCGTGGGGAATGCCGGTATGGGATAATTCCGCCATGGATGGTTTTGCCGTCCGCCATGCCGACTGCGCCATCAACGCTGATGGCACAACCCTGCGGATTGAAGGTTATATCCCGGCCGGTGGCTGCATGGAAGCAGCCGTTGCACCAGGGACTGCGGCCAAAATCATGACCGGAGCACCCATCCCGCCGGGTGCCGATGCCATCGTCCCCGTTGAAGAGACCAGTGAACAGAACGGCTACGTCACCATCAACGGTGCGGTGAAACTCGGCGATCACATCCGTTTTCAGTGTGAAGATGTCAAAAATGGCGAATGTATTATCCCGGCCGGCACCGTGTTACGCCCGGCGGAGATCGGCATGCTGGCCTCGTTCAACTATCTCATTGTCCCGGTTTACCGCCGTCCGCGCATTGCCATCCTTTCCACCGGCGACGAACTGGTTGAGCCGGGGATTCAACCCGCCGCAGGTCAGATCGTCAACTGCAACAGTTTCGCCGTCGCCGCCGCCCTGCGTGAAATCGGTGCGCAACCGCTGCTGCTGGGGATCGCCCGCGACAATCTTGCCAGCCATGTCGAAAAAATGACCGAGGGACTCAAGGCCGATGCCCTGATCACCTCGGCCGGCGTCTCGGCCGGTGACCGCGATCTGGTGCGTGAGGTTCTCGAACAACTCGGCGTTAAACCGGTGTTCTGGAAAGTTGATATTAAACCGGGCAAACCGACCGCCTTTGCCCGCAACGGCGATAAACCGGTGTTCTCGCTGCCGGGAAATCCCGTTTCAACCATGATCACCTTTGAAGAGCTGGTCAAACCGGCGCTGTTGAAGATGATGGGCTTTCCGCGAGTGATCAAGCCAACGGTTAAAGCCACCCTGCTTGAAGAAGCTAAAAAAAGAGCCGGACGCACCCGTTTTCTGCGCGTCATTGTCACCAACGATAACGGTACCTACACCGCCACCAGCGCAGGGGATCAAAATACCGGTATTCTTAAAACCATGATCCACGCCAATGGCCTGGCGATTCTACCCGCCGAGCCGGATTTCATTGCCGCCGGTGAGCAGGTTGATGTCCATTTGATCGGTGATCAGAATATTTAGCATCGGGGCCGCCTATGAACATCAGCAAATTCGTCATACCGGAAGTGATCTTCGGTTGTGGAAGCCTCAGCCAGATTGGCGACAGTGCGCTGCGCATCGGTTATGACGCGCAAAAACATGGCCCCGCCCAGCCATCAGGGGTTAAAAGACAGTGAAAAAGAGAGCATCCAGGACGCCCTTGAGCAACATCGCTGGAACATCACTGAGACAACGCGCAATCTGGGGATCGCCCGTAACACCTTGCATCGTAAAATTAAAAAATATAACCTGCGCTTCACAGAGGCGTAAGGATCGACAACCTGTTTTCACTAATGAAATTGAGCTGCGACCATGCACATGGACCGACAAAAACCGCTTCAACAGACTGACCCCGTTGCGGCGCTACGGCCGTTACCGAGTAAGCTGTTTGTTGAAACCACCACCCACTGCAACCTCGCCTGTCCGATGTGCGTCAAGCACGCCGAGGGCAGCACCATTGTCGAAGGGGAGATGACGGCGCAGACCTACAGCGCCCTCGAGCCAGCCTTCCCCGGCCTCGACGCCCTGATCCTCAATGGTATCGGTGAGCCACTGCTCCACCCGCAACTGGTTAAATTTGTTGAACAGGCCCGCCGACAGATGCCCAGAGATAGCTGGATCGGCTTTCAATCGAACGGTCTGCTGTTTGACGACCAGCGGGCCATGGCCCTGGCTCAGGCCGGTGTCAACCGGGTGTGCCTGTCCATCGACTCGCTAAATCCTGCGCTGTTCAGTAAAATTCGTCAGGGTGGCAAGCTGGGCGCAGTGCAACGAGCTTTTTCCAGCCTGAATAAGGCCAAGAAGATCACCGCCGGCCAGACACTGAAGATCGGCATGGAGCTGGTCGCAGTTCAGGAAAATATCCATGAGCTTCCCGAACTGATCCGTTGGGCGGCCGGACAAGGGGTGGATTTTGCCCTGGTGACGCAGATGCTCCCTTACGATCAACGCTTTAGTGAGCAGATCGCCTACGACGTCAACACCGACGCAGCCATCGAGATTTTCGATCGCTGGCAGCGCATCGCTCTCGCCAACAACATCGATATCAGCACCTATATGGATACTGCCTGGAACCGCCAAAAGCCCAAGGATATGCGTATTATGATTCTGGTCGAGGCGATGAAATCTGAAGCACGGAAAAAAGGGATCTTCTTCAATCTAGCGGACCTTCTGACCCGTTCACCCGAAGGACAGCAGCAGATTGCTGAACAGTTCGAACGGGCAACCGCCGTGGCCAACGAGGTTGGCATGGAGTTGAAACTGCCAACACTAGTAGCCAAGCAACAACGCCACTGTGCATTTGTTGAAGATGGTGGAGCCTTTATCACCTGGCAGGGCGATCTCCACCCCTGCTACAACCTGTGGCACAACTACCGCTGCTACATTAACGGCTGGGAAAACCGCGTCACTACCCGCAACTTTGGCAATGTCAATCAACAGGACCTGGCCCAGATCTGGAATCAGCCGGAGTTCCGCCGTTTCCGTGAAAATGTACTGCAGTATGATTACCCGTTTTGCAGCAGTTGCAGCGTCGCACCCTGTGATTATATTGACAATGACCGTTTTGAACAGGACTGTTACCTGCGCAGTGAACCCTGCGGCACCTGCCTGTGGTCCATGGGTTTGCTGCAGTGCCTGCAATGATCTATTCACCCATCATCAATTGAGGAGAAACCGTGGCCGATTCACTGAACTGTCCGAACTGTCAGACCCCAGTCAAACACTACCGCAACCCGTTTCCCACCGTCGATATCATTATCCGACAACGACAGCAGGTTGTGTTGATTGAGCGGAAGAATGAACCCTACGGCTGGGCGCTGCCCGGTGGATTTGTCGATTACGGTGAGAGTCTTGAACAGGCGGCCTGCCGCGAGGCCCGCGAAGAAACAGGGCTACAGCTGGAGAAGCTTCAACAGTTTCGAGCTTATTCAGCACCAGATCGAGACCCACGCCATCACACCATCTCCATGGTGTTCAGCGCCGAAGGTGTCGGTACACTGTGCAGTGGCGATGACGCTGCCGATGCCAGACTGTTTCCCCTCGACCAATTGCCGCAGCCGCTGTGCTTTGACCACGCAACCATCCTCGCCGATTATATTGCCAGCCTTGGATCAACAGAAGAAGGATAATTCTGATTACAATTTGCTGACCGACTTTGCAAAAAGTGTAGACGCCGTCATCAAAAGCCGACTATACTTCCCACTTTATGTATACATCAAAATGAACTCAGAGGAGGGAACATATGGCTCAGGGAGAATGCAGCACAGACAGCCTGCAACAAAAACTGGTCGACAGCGTAAAATTTGCTTTACAGCTTATCCGTGAACCGGCAACGACCTTTCGCAACATGGCACGCCACGGCGGTTTTATTGAACCATTGCTGTTTATGGCAACAGTCGGCCTCATCGCCGGCATTTTCAAAGTGCTTGTCACCTTCTACTACATGGCCAATGGGGCCAGCGTGCCCCTGCTGACCGCCCTGTCATCGGTGATTATTGTGCCGATCACAGTGATCACCTACGGTTATATCGGTGCTTTTCTACTCAGTATCATCATGAAATACCTCGGCTGTGACAGCAATCTGGAAACGGCTTTCCGGGTTTGCGCTTATCTATCCGTCATCAGCCCGATTGCGGTCATTGCCCTGGCGATCCCCTACGTCGGCAACTTTTTGATCCTCGGCATCCTGGCCTATCTGCTCGTTACCGCTGCGGTAGAGGTTTATCAGCTGAACAGCAATACCGCTGCAATGGTGTTTGGCATCGGCTTCGCGGTGTTAGCCTTACTCGCCGGTGTGACGGAATACCGTAACCGTGATCAGGCAACACCATCAATGGCGCCGGTCGCGATTGAGAGTCCAGCGAGCCTGCAGCAGCATTAACAACACCAACTTTTTTAATTGTTTCAGTCACTTTAAACGGCGATAGGGTTTCCTTATCGCCGTTTTTTTGGTAAACACTATACAGGATTTGAAAGACGATTCCCCCTTTACCGCCGCCGTTGCGTGGCCAGACCAAGGACTCATCATGCTCACTGTTCCTCTTATCGATGGCAGCTACAAAACCGCTTCGAACTCCGCCTGCTGGCTATCCAGCCAACTGCCCAGCGTCAGTTTCTACAGCCGGGCATTTGCAATCGTCTTCAAGGCAGCGCGCATGGCCAAGCAGGACATTCTCACCGATGGTGATTGGGCACTGAGCAGTCTGAACACCCTCCGTGCTCTGGAAGCCTGCGGCACGCAGATAGAAATTGCCGGGATGGAACATGTCACGGCCAGTCACGAACCTTGCGTGTTTATCGGCAACCATATGAGTACGCTGGAAACCTTTGTGCTACCGACCTTGATCGCCCCCTACCGTCCGGTGACCTTTGTCATTAAACAGAGTTTGGTGGATTATCCGATTTTCAAACATATCATGCGTTCACGTAATCCAGTGATCGTTGGTCGTGACAATCCGCGTGAAGACCTGAAAACAGTCCTCCAACAGGGCTGTGAACGGCTGGCCCAGGGCACCAGCGTCGTCGTCTTCCCGCAAACCACCCGCACCACGGAATTTGATCCAGAACAATTCAACTCCATCGGCATCAAACTGGCCAAAAAAGCCGGCGTACCGATTATCCCGCTGGCGTTGAAAACCGATGCCTGGGGCAACGGTCAGCGGATCAAAGAATTTGGCCCCATTGATCCCGACAAAACGGTCCATTTTGAATTTGGCGCCCCCATTGATGCCCAGGGTAATTCGCGTCAGATACAGGAGCAACTGGTTCAGTTTATTCAGGAGCACCTGAAAAACTGGACAGCCTGATCCTTTCGATTTACAACATAAAAAAGGGGTCGCGAATATCGCGACCCCTTTTTTATGTTTATCTGTCGTTTGTCGTTCCGTCTAACCGCAGCTACCGCCACAGCTGGAACCACAACCGCCACCCTCTTTTGTCGACGAGATGGTAAAACCATCCTGAACAAAATGAACCACCTGGTCATCAGCAAACCGGGCAACCTGGGGGTCAAGTAACACGTTAATTTCGTTAACGGTCAGCTGCTTGTCTTCCTCTGTTGACTCATCCAGAGTCAATCCCAAAGAGGGACCACCTCAGCCAAAGCCAGCCATGGTGACACGCAATGATTTGCCTGGATTCTGCTCCAGGATCGTCTTCAGCTCGCTGCGAGCCTCATCAGTAATGGTCAGCATCTAAATTCCTTTCACATCTGTCTAGTATCGAAGCAAACTCTAACCGAGCAACTGCTCCTCGTACATCTGTTCGTTAAAACCAACAATATAATTATCAGCTACCTTGAATGTCGGTGCACGTAAATTTCCCGAAGGGCCCATAGCAAGTTTAAGAATTTCGGCCCGGTTTTCAGCTGTTGCCGGCAAATCCTTACGGGCCTTTCCCTTTACAGCAACAATCAACTTGCCCCTGCTCAGCACCGCCCAGGCCGCGGCTGCATCCAGCCGTTGTTTGCGAGCATCGACAGTAGTTTCGATAGCGATGGCATGCTGCTCAAAAAACTTTTGAGCATTTTTGCACGACGTTCAGCCCTTACGAAAATAGATCCAGTCAATTTTTTTCAAGCTGACTCCCGCAATCAAAATCAATTTTACCGATCATTTACCAGGATGGTCATATATAAAGCCGATAGCTAAGAAAGTCAACCGGATTATGACCATTCAGGTAAGTATTAGCCAACTATTGGCGTACCCGGGTCACACCGCCGGGACCACGCAGAATCCGCACCCGGTCACCCACCGCATAAAGATCATCGGCTTCCTGCACCACGGCAATCACCTCACCGCTATCCAACTCGACGGTGATCTCCAGCCCGTTCCTGCGCGTACCGCCCTCTTCCATGGCCGCTCCAACCAATGCACCGCCGATAACACCCACCGCTGTGGCCAATGCCTGGCCGTGGCCACCACCTACGGTATGACCGGCTATACCACCGACCACACCACCGGCCATGGTGCCCAGCCCGGTCTGGGTTCCTTCGATCATCACCGGATCCACCACCAGCACCGTGCCGTAGTAAACAGACAGTTGACGCTGCACTTGATGGCGGCTGTAGATATCACCCGACTGACGGCTGGCGCATCCGGCCAGAAGCAGAACAACCACACAAAACAGAACCAAACCAATTCTTTTCATCGTATCCTCCCTGTGTCTGGTCGAAGGTCGCCCAGACTAATCGACCTCCAGCACCGCACCCACCGAGCCAAAGAAAAACCGCTTGCCAAACTCGTTGCGTAACTGAGCTGCCCGGGCCTGCCCCGTGCAATGAGACACGCCGAGCTTTTCGATATGAAAATTCTTCAGCGCAGCAACGGTCAGCTCAAATTGTTCTTGGCTGACCGGGCCAAGGTGAGTTCCTCCCACCACGGCATAAAAACGATCACGTTGCATCACTTCGCTGATATAGTTCAAGGTATTGATGATACCGGCATGGGCACAACCCAGCACGACAACCAGCCCGCGCGCGGTCTCGACAACCACGGCCATATCATCGGCAAATGGATCGGGGAAAAACTGCCCTGTAGCATCGCGCTGAACCAAGTTCCCATCGCCCTTTTCGTAAGGGGTATTGCGTGGGATCTGGCCGGTGACATAAACCCCTTCACCCACCTGCTGAAACTGGGGGGTAAAATGGAACTGTGCTCCCAGGGTTTCCAGTAATTCGCGGCGCTGGGAAATGCCGAGAAAGCGCAGACTGTGGGCCGTTTTTGAATAGCGCTCGACAAAAATATCGGGATGACCGTAGACCGGCAAACCACCACGGTAACGCAGCAGCGCTTCCAATCCACCGGTATGATCGTAATGACCATGGCTGAGGATCACGCCGTCGAGCTGACGCAAATTCTTATCCAGCACCTGGGCATTATTGAGCAAACCCAAACCCTGCCCCGTATCGACCAGAAAGTTACCGCCATCACTCTCGATCAAGCATGAAAAACCATGTTCACCAATGGCCGGAATCGCCCGTCCGACACTGTTTTCGCATAAAATCGTCAGTTTCACTGTTCCCCTCCTGTTCAATATCAACTGTAACATTCACACCCGATACTACAATGCACAGCAGTAACGATGCCAGTATCTTTCTCCGCCGACAGCAGCAAAACAACAAAAGACGCGCCTTGCCCTGAAAGCTGACGGCGACGGAACAAGGAACTACAAGCAATGACCAACCATTGATCATCGTCGGGTTATTCCACTCCGATCAACACCTGAGACGCTTCCACGTGTGCAACCAATTGCGCTCCTACGCTCAGGTCATATCCTGCCAGCTTTTTTTTCGCCACCACTGCACTTAAACGCTCTCCGCCGGCCAGCTCGAGCTCAAGTTCCACCATACTGTCATCCTGAATCATTTTGACCACCGTTCCCGCTAAGACATTTTCAAACCCGGCAATCGGCTTGGCCGCAACCACTATGCAGGGTGCTTTGATTAAGGCAAAGACCTGTTGCCCGGTCTGAATCGCCAAACTGAAAGCACTGTCACTGGTGATCTTCGACTGAATGACCAACCCCGATGGCAACTTTATCCGCAGTGCCGTCAATAAACCGCGCATCTCAACATCAATCACCTCACCACACAGGTTATTACGGGCGCTGGTGCGCATAGCCAACCGCTGTAGCAGCAGCACCAACTGATCATAATCGGTATATTTCTCCGCCAACTTTTCCAGCACTCGGGCATGTTCCGCCTCAATCGTGCGATACAGTTGCACAGCACGACTACCCGCTTCAGTCAATTGCGTCCCCCCGCCGTCACGACCACCCGTAGCGGCATGGGTCAAGGGCTGGTCGGCAAGGCTATTCATCACCGCCAAAGCATCCCAGGCACTTTTATAGCTCATGCCGGCCAACTTGGCGGCACGCGTCAGCGAACCGGTCTGCTCAATCTGCTCAAGCAACGCAATCCGCTTACTACTTAAATAGTTATGGGTGTCTTTGTTCAACCATAGTGATCCACACAGGGAATCGGTACCAGTCATCTCGTTTACCTCCTGAATCGGTGAATAGAGGATATTTGCTACACCGTGAAATAACAACTCTCTTTACCGCAAAAGATACGCCAATTACGCAAAAAGACCTAATTATGGGGTATCCTTATCATCTGTCAAACGATTAACCGTGCAAAATATCAGTTAAATAATGCCAAATCTGAACGATTTACACCCTCCGGGGACAAACGGCCCCACCCCCATTGCGGGTAAAGTTTCCCTTGAGAAACATGGTGCATCCGACGTATGTATAGTAAGAATGAATTCAGAACTCATTAGCCCGTTACAGGAGATGTTATGAAAACACCGGCGGTATCCTTTATTGCCAAATCCGGCACAGGAAAAACAACCCTGATTGAAAAAGTGATTGCCGAACTGAAGCAACGCGGGTTTCGTGTCGGCGCCATCAAGCACGATGCTCACCGTTTTGACATTGATCATCCCGGCAAGGACAGCCATCGCCTGACCAGTGCCGGTGCCGACACCATGCTGGTAAGTTCATCGAGTAAGATTGCCATGGTCAAGCAGCACGACAGCGCCCCCGCCATCGAAACATTGATCGAGCGCTATTTTAACGATGTCGACATTGTCCTCACCGAAGGTTATAAACGCAGCGAGTTACCCAAAATAGAGCTGCAACGTGCCGAGCACAGCACTACCCTGCTGTGCCGCAGCAAAGAGTATGACGGCACATTGATCGCCATAGTCAGCGACATCCCGGCACAGCACCATGTCCCCTCGTTTGAACTCAACGACACCAAAGCGATCACCAACTTTATTGTCAGCACTTTTGCCCTCAATGAACACATTGAATAAAAGCAACTATTCAGCATAACTGTAGATACGCTGGCGACGCCCATGGAAAGGGTAGCTACCGCCCGGATGGCGGCAGTTAAGTACCCATGGATGGGCTTGTCGTCCCTTGAAATGGGCGTCGCCAGCGCATCGGGCTGAATAGCTACAAATAAAAAAAGCCATAATCACGATTTTTGTTTGACAGCTTTGCGTCAAATCAACTAGACTCGATCCTCTGTTTTCATGAGGGCCTATAGCTCAGTTGGTCAGAGCCACCGGCTCATAACCGGTTTGTCCCAGGTTCGAGTCCTGGTGGGCCCACCACTTACGCAGGTAGCTAATGGTACGAATACGAAGGCGATTACGCCAGACCGATTACATCAGATATATAAACGGAACATCGGAGAGAGTGCAACCACACCTGAGTTGCACTCTCTTTTTTTGACAGGCGCTGATGATGAGAAAAACACCCTGTTTCCGGCTTCAAGATCTGGTCGGATTACTCAACAGCCACTACCCGCAAAGTTTTGCTGAAGACTGGGATAATGTCGGGCTGCAAGTGGGGGATTTAAAACAGGAAATCAAGCAAACAATGATTGCCCTGGAACCCACGCTCAACACCGTCAAGGCGGCCATTGACCAACACTGCCAAGCCCTCATCACCCACCATCCGCTGATCTTCAAACCACTGAAAAAAGTGACGACAAACGACGAAACCGGCCAGATTCTCTTTGAAGCCATCCGTCACAACCTCGCCATCATCTGCGTTCATACCAATCTCGATCACGCCGCCGACGGTCTCAACGACTGGCTGGCTCAAACCTTAAAATTGACCAGTTACAAACCACTGCAATTACCTAAACCGGGTGATCTACTCAAATTGGTGGTATTTGTCCCCCGTGATAATGCCGATATGCTGGCGACCGCTCTATTCAAGGCCGGTGCCGGTCAGATCGGTCGTTATGACCATTGCTCATTCCGCAGCGAAGGAACCGGCACATTCCGCGCAGGTGAAGGTTGTGATCCCCATATCGGTCAGATCGGTGAAGAGGAACAGGTTGCCGAAATACGGCTGGAAACCATTGTCTCACGCACCCTGGTCAACCGGGTGGTTGAGCGGATGGTCAAGGCCCATCCCTACGAGGAGGTGGCTTACGACCTGCTGCCACTGGACAACCGGCGTAACGATATCGGTCTCGGTCGCATCGGCCTGCTGGATGCTCCGCAATCTCTCGATCTATTCGCTACGACATGCAAACAGCAGCTGGGCTGCACCGCCCTGCGCGTTGTCGAAGCGACAACCGCCCCGATCCGCAAAGTCGCGGTGTGCGGCGGCAGCGGCGCCATGCTGATCCATGAAGCGGCCCGTCAGGGTGCCGACGTACTGGTTACGGGCGATATTAAATATCACGAAGCGATGACCGCCCGCTCGCTGGGGCTATCACTCATCGACGCCGGTCATTTTGCCACCGAGCAAATCATGGTCCACAATCTGGCAAAAAAACTGGAAAAGGAATCAAAACGACAGGCCTGGCCTGTCCATTACATAACGGCAACAGACGAGATTGACCCGTTCACAATCGTCTGATCCATCTTTAGAGAGACTACGGAGGTAACAGGGTGAAAGAAGAAGTGCAGCTGCTTATCGATTTACAGGAACTGGATCAACACATTATCACCGGTCGCAAGAGGCAGGACAAATTGCGCGCCGAACAGAAAACTCTGACGATCAAAAGCGTTAAGATCGAGGATATGATTGCTCAACTCGATTCTGAGATCGCACTGATCGAACAGGAGCGCGGTGAGATCAACCAGTCTCTTCTTAAAGAACAGGACAACGTCGAAAAGACGGAAGCCCGCCTGCCCGAGATTAAGACCCAGAAGGAATATCTGGCGATCCTCAAAGAGTCCGATGTTGCTAAAAAACAGATCAAAGACCTGCAGGATGCTCTTGCCCAACGAGATGAAGCCATGGCCGCATTGCAGGAAGACTGTCAGGAGAAGCAACAGGAGCTTGACACCCTCAAGGGGACAAGTGACAGCCGTAGCGACGAGATCAACCAAGAACTCTCCGACATTGATGCTTCGCTGGTGGATGAAGACACCAAGCGGGCCGGTCTCGCCGACAAGGTTCCTGCCGACATCCGCAAGCGTTACGAACTGCTGCTCATCCGCCGTAACGGCGTGGCTCTGGTTGAAGCTCGCAAAGGCACCTGCATGGGTTGCAACATGCATCTGCCACCGCAATTTTTTAACGCCATGTTGAAAAAACAATCCATCGACACTTGCCCATACTGCAACCGTCTGCTGTATGTCATGCCTTACACGGGCCAATAGCGGCCGATAGCAACGCGGCATCAATATACCTTCGAATATGGTCGAAGAAGCACAGACGATCGCCGGTTTCGCAAGAAACGGGAGGAAAGTCCGGGCTCCACAGGGTAGGATGGTTCTTAACGGGAACCGGGGGCGACCCCAGGGCTAGTGCCACAGAGAGAAGACCGCCTGCCACCGGCAGGTAAGGGTGAAAGGGTGAGGTAAGAGCTCACCAGCTCTGATGGTGACATCAGAGGCTAGGTAAACCCCATCCGGAGCAAGGCCAAATAGAGAAGCGTTTGAGGGCGACCCGCCCGAAGCTTCTGGGTTGGCTGCTTGAGGCCGTCGGCAACGGCGGTCCTAGAGGAATGATCGTCCCCTGGTTTCAGGTAACTGAATCCAGGCACAGGACCCGGCTTATGAGCTTCTTCGACCATTTATTTTTTGTCACACTCAACTGATCAGACAACGATGACATTCGACTCCCAGCAAGCTGCCCGCCGTTGGCAACAGATCGTCCTCGATGTGCGCAAGGAAGTCTTCTCCCTCAGGGAGGATGAGCGGCTGTGGATCGTACAACACCTGGCGCTGATCAAAAATCTGCAACAACAGATCCACAGCCTGTTTATCGGTGCCAACGGCCCCGAGCTATGTCACAATTGCCTTGGCTCGTGCTGCGAACTGGGTCACAATCACATGACATTGGCCAATTTACTTAGTGCCCTGTTGAGTGACTCGCTGCCGCAAGCGGACTTTGAGCGCACTTGCCCATTTCTCGGTGAACAGGGCTGCACCCTTGACGTGCCGGTGCGCCCCTACAACTGTGTCACTTTTATCTGCGATGCCGTTGAGAATGCCCTCAGCCCTGAAGAGCGTAACCGCTTCTACGCTTTGGATCAACAACTGCGCAGCCTGTACCTGGCCTTCGACCAACGCTATATCGGTTCCAGCCTGCAAGGATTGCTCATCCGCTCGCAGAGCATGCCAGGCAATCAATTTCTGGCCCGTCGCTGACAGGCACCTTAGGATCTTGTAGTATGGATATTAAATTCGACCGCAGCAATGGTGTTATTGATAGCCTGATCGACGAACTTATCGATCAGGTTGTCGTTCACCATCCTTATATCATTCGTGAAATGATCCTCAGCGCCCTCAAGGCCGGCCAGACCAGTGATTATCTGGCCGATTTGAAGCTGATCCGCACCACCATGAAGGAGATGCGCTACACCAACAAGGTGTTCAGCCCCTATCGGTCACGCAGAAAAGTCACCATCTTCGGCTCAGCCCGCACCGAAGCCCATGAGCCGATCTACCAGAAATGTGAACGCTTTTCCCGTTTACTGGCCGAGCATAATTATATGGTGATTACCGGTGGCGGTGGCGGCATTATGCAGGCCGGTAACGAAGGCGCGGGGGAAAAGAACTCCTTTGCCGTCAACATCCAGCTACCTTTTGAACAAGACACCAATGTCATCATGGAAGACAGTGACCGGGTGTTGTTGTACAAATACTTCTTTAACCGCAAAGTAGCGTTCCTTAAAGAAACGGATGCGATAGCTCTGTTCCCAGGTGGATTCGGCACCATGGACGAAGCGATGGAAGCCCTGACCCTGCTGCAAACCGGCAAAACTCCACCCATTCCACTGGTATTGATCGATGATGACGAGGGCACCTACTGGGAGGACTGGTTCCAATTTTTCCGCGACGTCCTGCTCCCCAAAGGATTGATCTCCGGTGAAGATTTCGGGCTGTTTACCATTACCCGCAGTGCTGAAGAAGCTGTAGAAGTGATCCACAACTTCTATAACGTTTATCACTCCAGCCGATATGTCGGCAACCTGTTGGTACTGCGTCTCAATAAAGCGTTAACGTCCGAGCAAATACAGGTTCTCGAAAGTGAATTTCCTGAGATTCTGGTTCCAAACACCAAGATCACCGCGGTAACTGCTTTCGACAAAGAACGCGACGAACCGGACCTATGGGATCTGCCGCGACTGGCGATCAAATTTAACCGCCGCAGCTACGGCCTGCTCAATTCGTTTATCCGTCGCATCAACTCGTTTTAGGAGACGTTTCATGGGCTACCCGAATCTACAAAGTTGCGTACGCGATCTGGAACAGCATGGCCAATTGATCCGTATCAACCAGCCCGTTAACCCGCATCTCGAAGCCGGGGCAATTCAACGCCGCGTGTACGCCGCCGGTGGCCCGGCGCTGCTGTTCAGCAACGTTGAGGGCAGCTCATTTCCGATACTGGGCAACCTGTTTGGCACCTTGGAACGCACCCGATTCATCTTCCGCGATACCCTCAATACCATACAACGACTGGTCGATGCCAAACTGGAACCGGCAGCAGTGATGAAACGGCCATGGCAATTTCTTGGTGCGCCGCGCGATGCCTGGCATCTGTTGCCCAAACGGGTTAAAACCGGACCGATCCTCGATCAGCGCACCACCATTGATCAACTGCCGCAGCTGATCTCCTGGCCCGATGACGGCGGCGCCTTTATCACCCTGCCCCAAATCTACAGTGAACACCCGCAACAACCGGGGATGCGCCACTCCAACCTCGGTATGTACCGGGTGCAGCTGGGCGGCAACGACTACGTCACCAACGAAGAGGTCGGCCTCCACTACCAGATCCACCGCGGCATTGGTGTTCATCACAGTGCCGCGAAACAAGCGGGCCAACGGTTGCCGGTCAACATCTTTGTCGGCGGCGCACCCAGTATGACCGTCGCCGCAGTGATGCCGTTGCCCGAAGGGATGCCTGAACTGTCGTTTGCCGGTCTACTGGCCGGAAGGCGTATCACCATGGTCAACGATGGTGCCAACGGCAGCGGCCTGCCCTTCCCGGCGGAAGCCGATTTTGTTATCTGTGGCAGCATCGACCCGACAGCGACGCGCCCGGAAGGCCCGTTTGGCGACCACCTCGGCTACTACAGCCTCACCCACGACTTTCCGGTGGTCAAAGTGGAAGCGGTCTACCACCGCAAGGATGCCATCTGGCCCTTTACCACCGTCGGTCGCCCGCCTCAGGAAGATACCAGCTTCGGCGCCTTTATCCATGAACTGACCGGCGATTTGATCCCCACGGTGCTGCCCGGCATCAAGGCGGTTCATGCCGTCGATGCCGCCGGTGTCCACCCGTTGCTCCTCGCCCTGGGCAGTGAACGCTACACCCCGTACAGTGACGATCAACGCCCCCAGGAACTGCTGACCCAGGCCAGCGCCATACTCGGTCAGGGCCAGTTATCGCTAGCCAAGTACCTGATGATCGCCAACAGCAACGATTACCCGCAGCCGGATATTCATCACATTGATGAGTTTATCGGCCATGTGCTACAACGCTGCGACTGGCGGCGTGATCTCCATTTCCACACCTGCACAACGACCGACACCCTGGACTACAGCGGTAGCGGTCTCAACAGCGGCTCTAAGGTGGTGATGGCTGCCAGTGGCCCGGCAACACGCAGCCTGCCCACAGAGCTACCGAGGGACCTGCATCTGCCCGACGGTTTCAGTGCTCCCCACATCGCCCAACCGGGAGTGCTGATCATTCAAGGCCCGGCCTGTAGCGCAGCAGACAGTGCTCCGGCGCAGGCCATGGAACAACTGAACAGCTTTTTCAGCGCCAATGACAGCATTAACCGGTTCCCGCTGATCATTGTCAGTGACGACAGCGCTTTTGCCGCACAGACATTGAATAACTTTTTATGGACCACCTTTACCCGTTCCGATCCGGCTCAGGATATCTACGGTATCGAGTCGTTTATCGACAACAAACACTGGGGCTGTCGCGGATCATTGATCATTGACGCCCGCCGTAAAGCGCACCATGCGCCACCGTTGATTGATGACCCGGCGGTCGAAAAACAAGTCGATCTCCTCGGTGCCAAAGGTGGCCCGTTACACGGCATTATTTAACGGCAACGACTGCGATCTGTCGGCAACCGGCTGCTCAGATCATACTTATCAACCTTGTTTACGCTGTTGTTCTCTTCACGCAGCGATGGATGGCAGCCATGTCCTCACACAAGTTTTCTCTACCCCAAGCCATCGGCAACACGCCACTGGTGCAACTGACCAAACTGAATCCAAATCCGGCAGTGCAGATTTTTGCCAAGCTGGAGGGGAGCAACCCCGGCGGCTCGGTAAAAGACCGACCGGCCTGGTATATGATCAAAAAAGCGATCGAATCGGGTGAACTCACTACCGACAAGACCATTTTGGAGCCCACCTCCGGCAACACCGGCATCGCCCTGGCCATGATCGGCGCCTCGCTGGGCTTCCACGTTAAACTGGTGATGCCGCCCTGCGTCAGTGTCGAGCGGCGCAGTGTTCTTGAGGCCCACGGCGCCGAAGTGGTGCTGTCGGCCCACGGTCAGGCTACCGATGGCGCCATCCGCCTCGCCCACCAGATCGTCAACGAGTCGCCGGATAAGTACTTCATGCCCAACCAGTACAGTAATCCCAATAACCCCCTGTCCCACTACGAAACCACCGGTCCGGAAATCTACCGCCAATGTGACGGCAAGGTTGATGCTTTTGTCGCCGGGCTGGGCACCTCGGGCACACTGATGGGTACCGGCCGCGCCCTTAAGGAACGTGATCCTTCGATCCGCATCATCGCTGTCGAACCCACCCTCGGCCACAAGGTTCAGGGTTTGAAAAACATGCATGAAGCGATCGTACCGGCGATCTACCACGAAGATCAACTGGATGGCAAGATCGTTATCGAAGATGATGAAGCGTTCAACTGCGCCCGCGATCTGGCCATTCATGAAGGGTTGTTTGTCGGCATGTCGAGTGGAGCCGCCGTGGCCGGAGCGATACGGGTTGCCGAAAGCATGACCCAGGGCACCATCGTCACCCTGCTGCCCGATCGTGGTGACCGCTATCTCAGTACGGCACTGTTCCGTTCCACCTGTGCCTGCTGCCCGCCGTAGACTGTGCAAATAGCCCTTCGCCGCGTTTCGCTGCAGCAATCTGCTATACTGCACAATGTTTATTTGATTTAATATTGCACCAGGAGACTCTTTCATGCTTCCACACAACTGCATCCTCGGTACCGGGTACGCCGTGCCACCGCGGATTCTAACCAATGCCGAGCTTGAGAACATGGTAGACACGACCGATCAGTGGATTGTCGAGCGATCCGGCATCCGCCAGCGCCATATTGCCGAGCCGGGCAGTGCATTGTCCGATCTGGCGACGGCAGCGGCTCGCCGCGCTCTCGATGCCGCTGATACCAGCGCCGAACAGATTGACCTGATCATCATCGGCACGGTCACCGGTGACATGAAATTTCCGTCCATGGCCTGTCTGGTTCAGGAAAAACTCGGTGCGGTTAATGCCGCAGCCTTCGACCTGTCGGCGGCCTGTAGTGGCTTTCTGTTTGGTTTGAACATCGCCGACAGCCTGATGCAAACCAACGGCTACCAACGGGTGCTGGTGATCGCCGCCGAGATGCTCTCCAGCATGGTCAACTGGCAGGATCGTAACACCTGTGTACTGTTTGGCGACGGTGCCGGTGCCGTGGTACTCGGCCCCGCCAGTGATCAACGCGGCCTGCTCAGCAGCTACATAAAAAGCGACGGCAGTCACCACCGCCTACTCTATAATCCCGGCGGCAGTCAACACCCCCCCAGCCATGAAAATGTGGATAGCCAACTGTCCACCATCAACATGGAAGGGCGCGAAGTGTTCCGCCATGCCATTGTCTCCATGACCGATGCCCTCCATGAGGCTCTTAAACGAGCAGATCTCACCCCTGACGACCTTGATCTGCTCATTCCACACCAAGCCAACATCCGTATCATCGAGGGCATAGGCAAGCGATTTAAGATCGATCCGGCCAAGGTGTATGTCAATGTTGACCGCTTCGGCAACACCTCGGCGGCCACCATCCCCATCGCCCTGAACGAAGCGCTTGCCAATGGCCGTATCAAGCCGGGCGATACCGTCGGCTTGGTCACCTTTGGCGCCGGACTGACCTGGTCATCCTGTATCGTCCAGTTTTAATGTTCTGAACCTAAAAAGGGGAAGCCGCAGTGGCTTCCCCTTTTTTAATTTTGCTCGCAATAGACCACCTCACCCTCAGCTCCCGGTCACCTTTTCCAGCACCTCGGCAAACGGAAACTCCGCCAGACAACCGAAACGGGGATCACGTGTCAACCGCGCCTTGCCGGCTGCCGGACTGGTGATACCGCACAAGAAACGGGTCAACTGACGCGGATGGGCCAAGGCACTGTGCTGCTCGGCCTGTAATTGCTCAATGATAGTCAGCTCTTCAGCTGATACTTGCGGCGGCGCGGCACTCTCGACCGGGCGCATAGACGACTGCAGACAGCTGCTGCACTGACCACAATCCTCAGCCAGCTCCTCACCAAAATAGCGGAGCAGGTGTCGCACCACGCAGCCACTCTCACCGACATAAGCAAGAATCCCCTCCAGTCGCCCCAGATACTGTTGCTCCTGACGGCCAAAGGCGTTAACCATGGAGGCGATCAGCACGACAGGATCGGCAGGATCGGCAGACGACTGGGCCAGACGGTAACCGTAACGCAAGCCCGCACTCTGTAGGGTCAAGTCGCCGCGCTCTTCCAGATAGGTCAACGCCGCAGTGATCCGCTCGCGGGGCTGGTTCAGGCTCAGCGCTGCTTCGCCGGGACTGAGCTGCTTCCAGATCCGACCCGGCCTGGCACAATTGAACAGCGCCGCCAGAAACGCTGCACGCTCATCATTGTAATCGCCGCAAATCTGTTGTTCAGAGCGATGACATTTGAATTTATAACCCTCATAGAACGGACCGGTGGCCTCCAGAGTGCCGTTCAACTCCAGGTAGGTCAGGATAGTTGCCACCACCAACTGTCGAATATCGTAACGGGTTGACAGCTCATAGCGCGAGACATCAAACTGTTGACCCTGACTGAGCAAGTGATGAATCAGATCATGCAGTGCTTCGTCGGTTGGGGTATCACCATAGGAGAAGTTGGCCAGCACCGTACAGTCGTCGGCACAGGCCAGCAGTTCACAGTGGGAATTGTTGCCATCGCGTCCGGCACGACCGATCTCCTGCATATAGTTTTCGATGGTTTTCGGCAGATTGTAATGGATAACGGTGCGGATATCCGCCTTGTCGATCCCCATACCGAAGGCGATGGTCGCGACAATAATACCTCTGTCGCCCTGCATAAAGGCATCCTGTACGGCACTGCGCTGCTCATCTTTCATGCCGGCATGATAGGCCTGCGCCGGCAAACCTTCGCGGCACAACATCTCGGCCACTTCCATTGCGGTGCGCTGCAGGGTGACATAGACAATGGTCGGGCCGGGAGGCAAGCTGCGCAATCGCTCCAGTAATAATGCTGGTCGCTGACGGGCACTGCACGGAATGACATTCAACAGCAGATTGGGACGATGGAAGCCGGTCAGCACCTGATCGCCATCGGCAATAGCAAATGCGCGGCGGATATCGCCGGCCACCTGAGGTGTCGCGGTGGCGGTTAAAGCCAGCACCCGCCCAACCCGGAGTTCTCTGGCCAAGCGGCCGATCTTCAGATAATCGGGACGAAAATTATGGCCCCACTCCGAAATACAGTGGGCCTCATCCACCGCCAACAAGGCAATGGGAATCCTGCGCAACCGCTGCAGGAAACGCTCATTGGCCAACCGTTCCGGAGCGATATAAAGGATCTTCAGCCGTCCATCGTTCATGTCCCGATAGATCTGTTGGACCTCTTCGTAAGGGATACTGGAATCCAAGCGCGCAGCAGCAACATCTTGATGCTGTAAAGCATCGACCTGATCCTTCATCAAGGCGATCAACGGCGAGATCACCACCGTTAAACCATCGAGCAGCAGCGCCGGTAGCTGATAACACAAACTCTTACCGCCACCGGTGGGAAAGACCGCCAGGGACGAGCGCCCGGCCAGCAGGGTATCAATCACCTGTTGTTGACCGGGACGAAAGGTTGTGAAACCGAATATGTCATGTAACAACTGGGCTGAATTTCCTTGCATGAGACCTCGCTCTTTCTGGTTTGCGGATGTTTCGATCCAGGAGGCTGTCTTAAATTACCTGGTAGTGCCCCCCCGGTTTACCTCAGCCGATGTTACCGTTTAATGACGAATCATTATTGATCAAACCCTTAAAATCAAGATCAAGTTCGCGGGTTTCGTCCCGCAGCCGACACACTTTCTTTGCAAAGCCCCAAAGAAAGTGTGCAAAGAAATGGCTTTGAAAACCGGCCCTCCGGGGGTTGCAGACCCACTTACGATGAGTCATTTTCCGTTATGCTTCACCTTGGCGGCAAGTCGGATCTTACGACCGACTGATTTGATTCTTTTACATGGCTGAGGCGTTGAATAATTTGGTTGTTTAGTCGCTCTCTACTTTTCTCGTGGCACCGTTATGCAGAACCCTGTTGGTGCGACACCATTGTTCGTCTGTTCATCTAACTAATCATGATTCAGCAGCGTCTGCATATACTTTTAATCTATTACCTGGAGCTGTGGGCACAAAAAAAGGCGCCACCCAAACGGGAGCGCCTTTTTTCATCAAACTATGGTCTTGCTGATTACTTGCTAGCCAGTTCCATTACCTGAGCGGTAAATGGGTTAGCGAACAGAATAATCATACATACAACAAATACGTAGATAGCGAGTGATTCGACCATCGCCAGACCGATCATCATTGTGGTGAGAATTTTACCGCTTGCACTAGGATTGCGAGCTACACCTTCAACGGCAGATTTAATAGCCAGACCTTGACCAATACCTGTACCGAAAGAACCCAGACCCATACCAATACCTGCTGCGATCATACACCATGCGAAGAAAGTCATGTCTTACTCCTTAAAACAAAAAAATGGATTATTTTTCCTATACAATATAGGACATATCTAAACGTACAAACGTTAAGAACTTAAGTATTACCTGAATCACGGAGTCAGGTATTAATGCGCTTCTTCCAGAGCACCGGCCATATAGATCATTGCCAGCAAAGTAAATACAAATGCCTGAATAAAGGCAACAAGAACGCCCATTAGCATCATTGGAACCGGCAACAAGAAAGGTACTAATGCGATAAAAATCATCAGTACGATTTCGTGGCCGTACATATTACCGAAAAGACGCAGTGACAATGATAAAGGACGTGCCATATGCCCTATAATTTCTATGATGAAAATCAATGGCGCTAACGCCAGTACCGGTCCCATAAAATGTTTGAGGTACGAGATTCCGTGCTCCTTAATCCCGACGATGTGGGTCATAGCAAAAACGGTCAGAGCCAAGGCGGCGTTAGTATTCAAATTGGCCGTGGGAGGATACAATCCCGGGACAAGACCAATGAGGTTGGAAACCAGAATAAATAACGCAAAGGTGGCAATCATGGGAAAATAGGTTTTGCCCTTGGGTCCCATGGTCTCAACCAAAAGATCTTCTATGCCGACAATTACGCTTTCCATCAAATTTTGCCACCCACTTGGAACCATTTTAATTCCCCGTGAAACAACAAAAGCAACAGCAATCAACATCAACATCACCAACCACGTATAAGTTACGTGCTCGCCAACGTGCAAATGCAATTGCTCTTCAATCCACTTAAGAAGTAAAAAAGGATGTGTCATTTAGGTCGTGCCTCCCTACTTGAAAAAAGCGTGCTTAACTGTGGTCAGCATAATATTTATAACCACAACTGAAAGTCCAATAATCAGGCCCAGTGGATTGACTTTAACCACCGCCACCAGTAGTAACAGCATTACTACCAGTGCTCCCAGCCTGAGAGCATAACTGATTTGAAACCCATTGACCGCCGGTTGTCCTTGCTCAGACAATGCCTTCACCAACGAACAATGCAACCACTGGTAACCGCAAACGGCAGTCAAACCACCACTGGCAATCCCCAGAGTCAGTTCTTTGTTCCGAAATAACAGGCTCAGTAAAATCAATACAACCAAAATAATCCAGTTGCGTCGGGCCAGTTCACCGAGCAATTGATTATCGCCAGCTAATTGATCATCCTTATTTGTCACTGTCGTCCTGATTTAGCCGTTTCTGACGCCGCAATTCACGGTTGGTCAGGATAAAAATATTCCGGAAACCCGATACGATACCAAACCCTAAAAAGATCAGTAACATCCACGGCGCTGTACCAAGCCATTGATCCAGATAATAACCCATGGCCATGCCGATCATAATCGACGCCACCATGCAAATGCCGACGCTGGACAGGAACCCGAGTGATTTATAGAGCTCACGACGCTCAGCGGCCATGCGTTGCTTGTTGTCTTTGGCCATTTGTGCCTTCTTCTCTGTTCGCAGTGGGTTCTAAACGCGGTTTTGTACCACGGAGGCCTCAAACTGTCAATTTAATTTCTCCGGCAGATTGTTTACCTCCTTAAAACCAATCCTTCCTATCCACCCTGTACTCACCGAATCAGGTTTAACTCAACCAGCCATTCTGATACACTTAAAAACTCGCTTTTTAACACTCGCCCCTTAGATGAACTGACAAATACCTATGCTCAACGATACGTTTATTCTCGACATTGACGAGGCGCTGAAACGCCGTACAAAAGGTGCGCTATTTATCGATGTGCGCAGCCCCGCTGAATTTGCCGACGGCACCATCCCCGGCGCAATCAATGTCCCCATCCTCTCAGACAGTGAACGCGCCAAAATCGGCACCCTGTATAAAGAAACCGGGCCGGATGCAGCACGCAACCTGGGCATGGTGTTGGTTTCACCGCGCATTCCGAAAATGATCGAAACGATCCTCAACCATTGCACCACCCCCCGCCAACCCCTGATAATTTTCTGCTGGCGAGGGGGATTACGCAGCCGGGCGATGACCGCATTTTTGCAACTGGCCGGTCATCCAGCCTTTCAACTGCGCGGTGGACACAAGTCATTTCGCCGTCATGTCGTCGATTTCTTTGAAGAGGGAGAATGGGCGCGAATGTTGGTGCTGCGCGGCTTGACCGGCGTCGGCAAAACTCGCATCCTGCAACAACTCGACGGTGATGGCGTACCGATAATCGACCTGGAAGGGTTGGCCAATCATCGTGGCAGCGCCTTTGGTGGCGTTGGTCTCGGCAATCAGCCGTCGCAAAAGAATTTTGAAGCCCTGCTGTGGGATCGCCTGCAACTGGTGGCAAATCAAGGCTGGGCTCTGACCGAAGGGGAAAGTCGTCACATCGGTCGCCTGCTGCTACCGCTACGCTTCTACCAGAGCCTGCAACTGGAAACCTCGCTATGGGTTGAAACCCCCTTCGATAGTCGCATCCGTATTATTCTTGAAGACTATACCGTTTCTGAGCTACCGGAGGAATCGTTCATTCAACCGATCCAGTCCCTGCAACGTCGCTTGGGAATTCCTGAAGTGGAAAACATGCTGGAACTGCTCCGCCAACAAAAATGGCAAGAGTTGGTTTCGGAACTGATGCTCAAATATTACGATCCACTCTATCGTCACACCAAGCCGGACAACCGTCTCGAGGTGGAAGTGGATCCGTTTGCCGATCACTACCCGGCACTACGTCAAGCCGTTGACAAGATCCTGGCATCAGAGAATTAACGGCGAGGAGAACAATGGTGAGTCAACAAGACACTGATGAATTCAATCCGTTGTGTGTAAAGTGTGTCCGCAGCTGTCGCCAGCCTCTCGGCAGCAAGCTGCTGGAGTGTCCGCGCTTTTCACCACGTCCGTTCAAACTGATCCCGGCACCCAAGAAACAGCTTAAGCTGTTTTAGGAAACAGTCGCCAGTTTGTCTAAAAACGCCACCACGTAGGGGATAAACTTTTCCGGCTCGACCAGAAACGAATCGTGGCCGTAATCGGACTCAATCAGGTGATACTCCACCGGCTGGTTGAGTTGCTGCAACACCTCCACCACTTCTTCGGTCTGTTCGGGCCGATAGAGCCAATCCGAGCTGAAAGCAAACCACAGCGACGGGCAGCTCAGCCGCTCCAGCGCCTCCTCCATTCCGGCAAAATCCCACGCCACATCGTACAGATCCAACGCCTTGGCCAGATAAAGGAATGAATTGCAATCGAAACGGGCCGGAAAACTGTTGCCGTTGTATTCAAGGTAGCGTTCCACCTCAAACTGGCCGAAGAAATCAAACAGACCGTCACGGGCTGAAAAACGACGACCGAACTTCATCGCCATCGACTCTTCCGACAAAAAGGAGATATGGCCGACAGCCCGCGCCAGGGCAAAGCCGCTCGCCGGCTGATGTTCCGGCCTGTAGTTGCCTTTTTTCCACAGCGGATCGTTGTAGATCGCCTGCCGTGCCAAGGCATTGAGAGCAATCGCCATCGGCGAAGTGCGACCAGTTCCAGCGATGGGGATGATGGAACGGACCATTTCCGGATAGTGAATGCCCCACTCTAGGGCTTGCATGGCCCCCATACTGCCACCGATCACCGTCACCAGCGAATTGATCCCCATGACATCGAGCATCATCTTCTGGGCGCGCACCATGTCGCGCACCATAACAATGGGGAAATTGAGCCGATACGCGCGACCGGTCTGGGGATTGATACTGGCCGGGCCGGTAGAGCCTTTACAGGAGCCGATGACATTGGAACAGATCACATGATATTTATCGGTATCGAGCACCAGCCCGGGTCCGATCATGTTGTCCCACCAACCCGGCTTGCGATCCTCTTCGCTGTGACGACCCGCTGCATGAGCATCGCCGGTCCAGGCATGGGTAACGAGGATGGTGTTGCTGCGCTCGGCATTCAACTCGCCATAGGTTTCGTAGGCAATGGTCAGTGGCCCGAGCAGACGACCACTTTCCAGGCGCAGCTCCTGCTCAAGAACCATCGATTCAGCTTTTACCAGATTGATCGCTTCTGCCAAAACGCTCTCCACGCAAAAAGGCCCCATCCAGAGAGAATGGGGCCTTGCGAATACATAAAACGAGCGATATAACCTGCTCAAGTATCGTAAGACGCCGTCTCATCTGTCCCCTGCCCTATAAAAACAGGACAAAGGTAGGAATTAGCACCTGACATCCCGACACCGTGAAAACGGCAAAGGGATCGGTTGCTGTGGTTTCAAAGGGCCATTCCCTCCACCACTCGAGATAACACGGTGTTACTGTCGTTCCAATCTAGAGGATAGCGATTCCGTTGTCAATGGCTTACAGCCATCGAACTAACCGAACCGACAGCTCCCTAACTATACTCAGCCAATTCCAGAATGACATCATCCGGGCCGGCAAAGTAGCACAACTTTTTGTCCTGATTATACACCTGCAACTCAGAAAACATTTTCACCCCGGCATCTTTCAGCTTGCCATAAATCGTTTCTATATTTTCCACTTCAAAAGCAATATGGCGAAAACCGATCTGATTCGACACGCCACTTTTCGGGTCTTTATCGCCAAGCGGACGATAATACTGAATCAATTCCATGCAGGTTTCGGCACCGGGCAATATCAATTTGGCATATTTGGCTTTCACATTCTCCAGCCCCACCACCCGGTCGATCCATTCACCTTGCAGCTCGCCCTCTTTATCGAGTTCGAACCCCAGCAAATCAATATAGAATCGCTTCGAGATTTCCAAGTCGGTGACGGAAATATTTATATGGTCGATTTTTTTTATCATTCATTTCCTCGCGCATACAAATGCTGCTGAAAGCCAACAAACGTCTCCCGAATCTGCGAAACCCCGCCAAGCTGCGCCGATGCATCATTGACATTGCCGTACTTCAACTCAAGCAATCCCGGCAATTTCGACAGGTCCAATTCGCCGACACCTTCCTTGACGTACTCACCCAGCACAAACTCCAGAAACACCTGTTGCGTATCTTCATAGCGGGTGTAAATTTCATCCTTGTGCGACTCGACGCGCTCTTCGCGACTGATCGGCGGCAGGGTGAAGGCGATATAGGCCAGCACGTCGAACACGTCGCTTTGTTCCGCGTTAATCATGATTCCGGCTTCGGCCAGCTGCTCATCACCAAAGCCTTTTTCCGCCAGTCCATTCAGCAACGCTTTGCGGGTGTCGGGCTGCCCCCAAACGGCTCGCAACTCATCTTCATCCTTAAACAGAACCGGCAATTCCCCGTAGAGTTGCTCCACAAACTGAGCCGCCGACATCGGTTTGCCGTCGGGATTCCAGAAGGTCGTTGCCATCATGTGCTGGATACTGCGTTCCTTGCCGTCCGCCAGTTTGATTTTTATCTTTTCCCGTCGCTGCGGGACCTCGCCTTCATCCGATTCCGTAGCGGCTGGATCATAATCACCATCCCGTTCACGAACCTCTGTTGTTTCGCAGGTTCCAGGCCCTGTGGAGTTGTCATCCCATTCCGGTTCGCCGTCCCATTCGGGATCACTGAAATGCTTATATGCCTGCACAAAATCGTAGATGGTGAAGTAGTCCTTGCCGTCAAACAGGCGCGTGCCACGTCCGACAATCTGCTTGAACTCGATCATCGAATTGACCGGGCGCATCAGCACAATATTGCGCACATTTCGGGCATCCACCCCGGTGGAGAGTTTCTGCGAGGTAGTCAGGATGGTGGGAATGGTCTTTTCGTTGTCCTGAAAGGTTCTCAGCCAGCGTTCCCCTTCGGCACCATCTCTGGCCGTCACCCTCACGCAGTAATTCGGCTCGCTGCCGGTTTTCATCTGGTTGATCAAATCACGCACCGCCGCCGCATGATCCTGGGTGGCGCAGAACACCAGCGTCTTCTGTTTCTGGTCGATCTTCGCCATAAAGAGTTTGACCCGGTAGGCTTCACGCTCCTTGATCTCGATGATCTTGTTGAAATCATCTTCACCGTAGAGCTTGCCCTCCTCGATCTCCCCTTCGATGATTTTGTCGTCCGAGGTGTAAACGTAATCATCCAGCGTCGTGGCAATCTGCTGCACCTTGAACGGAGTCAGGAAACCGTCGTTGATCCCCTCCTTTAGGGAGTAGATATAGACCGGCTCACCAAAGTAGCGGTAGGTATCGGCATTCCCTTTACGCTTGGGGGTCGCCGTCAGGCCCAGCTGTACCGCAGGTGAGAAATACTCCATGATGCCGCGCCAGTTGCTTTCGTCGTTGGCTCCGCCACGATGGCACTCGTCGATGATGATAAAATCGAAAAAGTCGGGTGGATAATCGCCAAAACTGGGAGCAGGATTACCGGCGGCATCACGACCGGCCATGAAGGTCTGGAAGATGGTGAAAAAGACGCTGCCGTTCTTTGGAACCATCCCTTTTTTGCGGATGATTTCGGGATCAATGCGCACCAGCGCATCTTCAGGAAAGGCGGAAAAAGCATTGTACGCCTGATCAGCCAGAATGTTGCGGTCGGCCAAAAACAGGATCCGTGGCCGACGTTTGGCGTCTCCGCCCAGCGTCCAGCGGCTATGAAACAGTTTCCACGCCAGTTGAAAAGCGATGAAGGTTTTGCCGGTTCCGGTGGCCAAAGTCAGCAGGATACGCGGTTCACCCGCAGCAATCGCCTCCAGGGTTTTGTCGATGGCGTTGTGCTGATAGTAGCGCGCATCCCAGGTGCCGCCTTTGTCCTCAAACGGGACATCGGCAAAGCGGTTGCGCCACGCGTTCTCTTCAGCATAGGTTGCGGCCCATAACTCATCGGGACCGGGATAGCAGGTAACGTAGCCTTCCTTGCCGGTCTCCATGTCGATCTGATAGATGCCGTCACCATTGGTCGAATAGCTAAAACGGGTCTGTAATTTCTCAGCGTACCTCTTGGCCTGTGCAACCCCTTCGGTATCTGGCAAGTCACGCCGTTTGGCTTCGACAACCGCCAGCTTCTGGCCGCGATAGGTCAGCACATAATCGGCAATATCCTGCTTCGAGCGTTTACCCGCCCCCTGCAACCGCCCCAGCGTGATCACCTCACGGCGAACACGGCTACCGTCAACGACACCCCAACCAGCAGCTTTCAGGGCGGGGTCGATCAGTTCAGCGCGGGTTTCGGCTTCGTTCATGACAGAACCTCCCAGTGACCACCTTTTGCAGGGCCGATACGACGAAGCCTATTCTCTTCCTGAAGTTTATGAATATTCCGTTCGATTGATCTCTCCGTGACACCTATGAGATCTGCAAGCTCAGGAATTGTCACACTAGATTTTTTGGCTCTCTTCCAGATTGTGTGGGTAAAAGTACTTCATTTTCGAGTTTTATATTGTAGCTCAACCACAACATCTTGTGGTGAA
>JAGGYC010000014.1 GCA_021162745.1 Desulfuromonas sp.
ATGGATAAAATAATTGAGCCACAGAGTGGCGGTCAAGTCGGGCATGGTATGTTCTGCAAAGAAGCGACATTTCGTAAATCCTTATAAAATCAAGTATTTACGAAAAACGCCGCGCCGCCTTATTGCGATTTGTCAAGCAAAAACGGTGCAACATGCTAAAATATTTACTATTTTTCAAACATAGGCTGTCTGCAAGAACCTAACCGGACACTACTGAAAAAAAGTACACAAAAAAATGGCTTTGAAAACCAACGTAACGCTCGATGGTGTTGACGGTTGCTGTGTGCTAACGGCTTCACCACCCGACCTGCGAAGCGGGCCTGATCCCTTGCGGCCCGTGTAACGTGTTACATCGTCATTTCATATCGAGCAGCGTAACCCGACAATCTCTCTATTCTGCCAACTCCTCTTTTACACAGCGGATTTTATCGATAAACGTATCCACCGCCTGTGGCTGGGAGGCCAGATGGAGATGGGCATAGCTGGCCAACACATTCCCTTTCTGATAGCCCTCAGCATGACAATTGCCACTGCGGTTCTGCTTTAAACTGTAGGCCGCCTGCCATCCGTCAACAGCGATGGGATCGCTGCACAACTCCGAGTAGTGGAACTCGTGACCGCGCAGTTGGCTGCCGCAATCACCGAACAGCGATGGCTGTTGTAGAGAGGCTTCGACGTAGCCGAGGGCTTTGCGCTTTTCGAGCAACCGTGCCCAGCAGGGGAGGATGCCGGTGAGAGGCCAGCTTTGATCGGCACTTTCCACCCCTTGACTGAGGTAGATCAGGCCGCCACATTCGGCATATACCGGTCGACCACTGGCGCAGAAATTACGGACGGCTTGGAGCATGGGGGTGTTGCGTGCCAGTCGTTCGCTGTGGACTTCCGGGTAGCCGCCGCCGAGGTAGAGGGCATCGCATTCTGTCGGGAGTGCGGCATCGGTCAGTGGTGAGAAGAAGCACAGCTCGGCGCCGCGTTGCTCCAAGGCGGCAAACAGGTCCGGGTAATAGAATTGAAATGCCGCATCACGAGCGATGGCAATGCGCAGGCCGTGCGCCGAATTGTTTGTCGGGCTATTCGTCACATTGCTGTTGAGCGGAGTGGCGTTACTGGCCTGATTGAGCAGTTGGTCAAGGTCGAGATGCTGTGCAGCGGCATCAGCCAATTGTTTGATCAAAGTGTCGTTCCAGTCCGTTTCGGCAGCAGACACCAATCCCAAGTGACGGCTCGGCAGTGGTGGCAGGGCGCCGCGCGGGATCGCACCCGCCAGCGGTGGCAGGCTGGCGGCCTCTAAGGCCTTGCTCAGCAGTTGACCATGACTGGCCGAGCCGCACATGTTGGCGATGACCGCGCCGATCTTCACCTCTGGTTCAAAGTTGGCGTAGCCGTGGACCAGAGCGGCGATACTGCGCGCCATACCGTGGGCTTTCACCACCAGCAGCACCGGGGCGTCCAACCAGCTGGCGATCTGCGCCGTGCTGCCCTGCAGGCTGCTCGGACTGCTGCCGTCGAACAGCCCCATCACCCCTTCGACAATAGCGATATCAGCTGGATTGGCGGCATCGCTACAGGCCTGGTTAAATAGCTGGCGCACGTAGCCTTCATCGCACATCCAGCCGTCGAGGTTGTAACAGGGGCGGCCCGAAACCCGGCTCAAATGGCTGGGGTCGAGGTAGTCCGGCCCAACCTTAAAGGTCTGTACCTTGAGACCGCGCTGAGTCAGAGCGGCGATCAGGGCCAGAGTGACGGACGATTTGCCGACGCTACTGTGGGCGCCGCCGATGATCAAACGGGGAATTGCCAGAGGGGGAATCTTCATCAAAATTCCACCCCCTCACGCGCCGGGATGCCCTGATCAAGGGCGTGCTTTAACGGTTGAATCTCGCTGACGGTATCGGCCAGTTCGATCAACTTATCCGTGGCATCACGGCCGGTAAGGACGATGTTCAATGGTTGCGGTGCGGTAATCAAAGCATCAATTACCGCCTGCTCATCGACCAGCCCGTTGCTGATGGCACCGCACAGCTCATCCAGGATGATCAGGTCGTATTGACCGGAGTTCAGTGATTCTTTGGCCAGGGCAAAGCCGGCTTGAGCGGCTTCGCGATGTGCTGTGTAACGGGGATTGTCCGGCTTGGGGACGAAACCGAGTCCGGTCTGGATGACACGGATGCCGAGCTTTTTAAGGCTCACCAGTTCGCCAACGCTGTCGTCACACTTCATGAACTGGATGATCAGCACGCGTTGATCGTGACCGGCGGCGCGCAGGGCCATGCCGAAGGCGGAGGTGGATTTGCCTTTGCCGTTGCCGGTGAATATGAGGATGTTTTTGCTCATGGTGTGCTCCAATTTCACTATTGTTTAACGTCAAAATTTGAAGATCAAGTTCGCGGGTTTCGTCCCGCAGCCGACACCCTTTCTTTGCAAGGCCCCAAAGAAAGGGTGTAAAGAAATGGCCTTGAAAACCAACGCAACTCTCAACGGAGCAAACGGATTCAGTGTACTCACCGCCAATCTGCCCGAGCTGCGAGGCGGGCCTGATCCCTTGCGGCCCGGTTAACTTTGTAAATCTCATTTCATATCGAACAATGTGGTCCCCGTTTGTAACGGCCGCTGCCTGTCTCAACGAAACGCTGAATAAATGCTCCTTGATCTCGCAACAATAGCTGCGAATCGCGAAGCGACTAAAGGCAGCAAGC
>JAGGYC010000019.1 GCA_021162745.1 Desulfuromonas sp.
CTTGTCCAGCACATAGCCCTTGATGGCAAATTCACGCAGTATCTGGGTCGCCCACTGGCGAAACTGGGTGGCACGCACCGAATTGACCCGGTATCCCACCGAGATGATGGCATCGAGATTGTAAAAGTTGATAGCGTACTTTTTACCATCTGCGGCAGCTATTCGGGATTTCCGAACAACTGAATCCTGAAGCAGTTCACCACTGGTAAAAATGTTTTTCAGGTGCTCGTTGATGGTGGGCACAGTCACGGCAAACAACTCCGCCATTAATTTCTGGGACAACCAGACACTTTCATCCTCATAGCGGGCTTCGATACTCTGCTCACCCGCTTGCCCGGTGAAAATAAGAAACTCTGCGGTACTGTTGCGGATCAATTTTTTGTCGCCATCGCTCATATTTTGTTCTCCAGTGCCTCAAGCAGATAACTGAACGCAATCTTTTCCTGTTCCAGACGTACCCGTTCCCCCCAATAGTTGTGACACAACTCGTCGTAAAGAACATTCTCCTCAGCAGTCAGATGTTGCAGAACTCCTGTTTCCGGTTGAGATTCTTCAACCCAATGCACCCGATGAGCCAGCAGCGTCTGCCGATCCATCAAAAAAGAACCGGTGCTGGGGAAAATAGAGCGGAACTGATTGAGAATGGCAAAACCGTGGGTGTCGATATCGCCCCAATAGAGAAGTTCAACGGCATATAACCAGCGGGCTTGGGCCAGATATTGAAAGCCGTAGCCGGCACCAAAGATAACAATTCCATCTCGAACAGGGGGGAAAGCAAGGAAATTGATCTCATTTTCGGTGATAAAGATTCTTTTGATCGGCAAATCCAGCTGGGCGAAATATTCCTGCGTCAGGGTGATATCAAGCTCGGCCTGTTGCTGTAGCGGGGCCACTGCGAAATAGGTGGCAAGGTGGGGATCAAGAAAACGAAACCTGACCCGCACCGGTTTATCACGAAATCCATAGCGGTGACAAAAGCCACTGACACCGCGAGCGGAAGGATCAATCGCTGTCGATGGCAGCACCAGATCAAACAGCTCTGCCAACACAGCCCGGTGTGTTTCGATGAATTTGGTGTGTACTGCCGGAACATCCACCTGACGCAGATAAATATCGGGACGGGGATGTTGACGCATCCAGCTGACGACATCAAGCAGAGGCTCCCAATCGCTGGCCAGCTCCAGAGCCCGTAGCGGTCGTTTTGCCAACCAGGCCAGCAGTTCGGGCTGACGCTCTCGGGTTAAAGCAATTATTGTTGAGAATCGCCTGGCATCCCGATGTTTACCGATCAGACTGAATGCATCCTCCAGCGAATCGATCCAGATTTCGGCAGGGATGGTATTGACACCCAGAGTACGGTGATTGATGGTTCTCCACTCCAACCGATAGAACCTGGCTTCCCCATCAAGAACGGCAATCCAGCTGCGCACCTCGTCAAAGCGATCCGCCAACTCTTTTGAGTTCGGCCCATTCAGGGTCAGGCGGCGGGGAAAAAGTTCCTCGTTATCAGCGGCTTCGCCGCCCCCATCGACCAGGCAAGCCAGCAGCAGCCCCCGATCCCACAATCTCTGCGCTTGGGATCGTACCGCAGACGGTGTTGTCCAGCTCATGTTTGTAGCCGCTCTTTACCTGCACGATATTCTTCAATACTGAGATTACGCAACACCGAATTGCGCCCGTCCTCATTGTGGACAAAACCGACACTGGCAACAAAGGGCTCGATGATGTGGATTTTTTGCAGCGGGGTCACAATCAGTAATTGCAGATTGAGCTGGGCAAACAGCTGTAAGCCGTATTGCGCTGATTCATCTGAACCGCGCCCGAAAGCCTCATCGATCACCACAAAACGGAAGGAGCGGGACCGAACCGCGCCCCATTCCAGGCCGAACTGGTAGGCCAGGCTGGCGGCCAGCACTGTATAGGCAAGTTTCTCTTTCTGGCCGCCGGACTTTCCGCCGGAATCAGCATAATGTTCATGTTCGCTATCGTCTTCACGCCAGCGTTCGCTGGCCGCAAACACAAACCAATTGCGCACATCAGTGACCTTGGCGGTCCAACGTCGATCCATCTCCGATTGCTCATCGCGACCACGAAAACGGTCGATAATCCGCCGCACCTGTAAAAATTTAGACTCCGAATACTGAGCATCGTCGGAACCGGTCAGGGTGCCTTCGGTGCAGGTTCGTAACTCGGTCTGGAAATCGCGGATATCTACATCGAGGCTGGTCTGCGCTTCGAGGGCAATGTAACGAGCGGGGTTATAATCGATCTGGGTGAGGGATTCGTTGATCCGGCCAATCCGTTCTTTGATGCTCTCCCGTTCACGGGCCAGCTGCGATTGGAAGTTGGCCACCTCGCGAATGGTATTTTCGTTCAGCAGCTCCTTGAAACGGGCTTCAAAACGAGGCAGATCATCGGACTGCAACAGGTCGAGCATGGAGCGATATTCAAATCCGGCGGCGACACTGACATCCACATCGCGGGCTTCCAGCTTCCACTCTTCCTTATATTCGGTCATCGCCTTGATGATCTTTTCACCGAGACGATCACGCTTTCTCCCCTCGCCATCAAGTTTCGACTGTAACCAGTCACGCATCTCCCGTTCACGGTTGTCACAGGATTCAACACTCAGTTGATGCTCACCAAGGGCTTCGTTACGCAACGTTTCAAGCGTGGCAAACTGAAGCTCCGTCTCGCTGTCCAGCTGCTCCAACAAGGCAGTGGTCTGCTGTTGTAATTGCCCGGCGATACTGTTTTTTTCTTCGGTCTTCGAACGCCTGTCCTTGCGCTCATCCAGCTTCTGTTCCGTTGCAGTCAGTTCGGTTGCCAAAGCTTCAAGTTGCGCGGTCAGGGTCTGCAACAGATCCGAAGCCCGTTCCAACTCCTGCTTTTCCTCGTTAAGGCGGGCAATCGCCACGGCCAGCGGCTGCCAGTCCAGATCATGAAAATCGTTGTATTCATCCAGCTTGGAAAATGTCTCCAGAGCGGCTTTAAGTTCTTTCTGCTCCTGCTGCAACGTGCTGATCCGGCCACCAAGCTGGGCCAGCTGCGTTTCGTGTTGACGAGCTTTTCCCTCCAATGCGGCAATTTTATCCTTATTGCTCCAGCCCAGCACATAACGGCTGCGATCATCGAGACGATGACGGTCATCCTTTTCGTGACGACCACCCGGCATCTTGATCTGGCCGCTAAGGGTGATCGCTTTCTGCTCACGCCGGAATTGATCCTGATCACGACAACAGACCAGATTAAAACGATGGCCGATCTCCCGTTCCAGCCAGTCGTAATGGGACGAACCGGTTTTGATTGTCAACTTGTGGGCCAGAGAATCGGGATGCAGGAGTGCTGATTCATGACGTTTTTTCTCCCGTACCCGAAAATAAACCAGTCGCCCTTTCAAATGGGTTTTGTCCACCCAGGCAGACACCCGCTCATAGTATTGATCCGGCACCAGCAACGAAAGGGCGAAATTGTGCAATAACCGCTCGATGGCCCCGGCCCAATCGCGCTGCTCTTCGCGCACTTGGAGCAGTTCACCGGCAAATGGGAGATCATCTTCAGCCAGGTTCAAGGCCTGACAGAGCCTACGGCGCAAAGAAATCTGTCGTTCATCAATATTACTGCGGCGTGCTTTCAAGCCGGTAATCTCACCCTGAAGAACCTCATACTCCTGACGCCCCTGAGCAAACAACACCCCCGATTCATTGAGTTCATTCTGCACCCGGTCTTCGCTCTCAGTTGCCTGATCACGCAGCCCATTGAGCTCGTGCTGCTGGGCAAAAAAGGCGTCCTGAGTCGTCGCTGCGCTCAATTCCAACGACTGTGCCAGCTCGGCATAACGCGCAGATTTGCGCTGTCGGCGTGATAGCTCATCCTCTTTTTGCCTGATCTCTGCGCCGATACTTTCGATACGGTCACCGCCGTTTTCGGCAATATTGCGGCGCAATTCCCGTTCGCGTTCCTGCTGCGTCTGCCGCTGCTCTTCCAACCGTTCGATTCCGACCTGGTGACGGGTCAGTTCCTCATTGAGGGAGACAAGGCGCTTCTCCAGCAGTTCCAGCTTAAGACCGGCAAACCAGGAACGCAAAGCCTCGCGACAGGCCCGCAGTCCGCCAACACGTTGCTCCAGCTCTTCATAGCGGCCACAATCAGCCACCAGCGGCTGTAACATCTCCACCTGCTTCTTGGCCTTGAGAACCGACTCATGGGCACGGTTAAGATCCTCAAAATGTTGAATAAGGGCTTTGATCCGTGGCGCGACATCAAAGGGTTCAAGCATGTGGCTACGGACAAACTCGGTAAGATTGCCCACCGATTTAAGCGATACGGTCTGTAAAAACAGCTCCAGCGCCTGCTCGTTGTCGATCCCGAAACGGCGACGGAACCAAGCACCGTAGGGGGGGAAATTATTAAACAGCTCAACCCCGGCACCCCGCAAACGCTTGCGCAAGGTATTTATCTCACTGCCGAAAGCGGAGAAATCCCCGGCAATGGATAAATCCCGCTCGCAAACAGCATACATCCGCGCGGGTTGCCCTGTGGTGTCTTTCATCCAGAACACCTGAGCCAGAGTCACCGTCTTGTTGTAACCAGCATTGTGAAAAACTCCGAGGATCACCGAATAGCTGTTGTGATCGCGCAGGGCAACCGGTTTAACGCTACCGAGGCTCTCCTGCCGTTCCGATTTGTAATAACCCAAGGCATAGGAGCGCAAGGTTCGCTCACGACTTTCAGCCCCGGCCGCTTTGTTGTAGGAGATGCGCTGACTCGGTGCCAGCAAGGTGGTCACCGCATCAACCAGGGTCGATTTACCGGAACCAATATCCCCGGTGAGCAAACCATTCCTGCCGTCCAGACGCAAGGTCCAGACCCGACCATCAAAGGTGCCCCAGTTAAACACTTCGAGCCGTTGCAAACGGAAACCGGCCAACCGATCATCACCGATAAATTCAAGTTCAAGGGTTTCAGTCATCCGACAACTCCCGCGCTGGATCCAGTTGCTGTTGGTATTCAGCCAGCCTCTGATCAAACTCTGCCAGCCACTGGGCATCGACAAAGGCTTTGATAATCCGCCGCACTTCGATCATATGCTTCTGTCCCCGCAAACGGCGGATAAATCCAAGCTCGGCAATTTTATTCAGATGGGTATCAACCTGATCGATCAATTTAGCCTCATTGCTACCGGTGGGAAGAAATATACGGATCAACTCCACTACTTCGTCACGGGAAAGGATCAATCGCGTGTCACCACCACCGGCGTCAAATTCAGCCAGTTTTTTGCGCAGCAACGCCAACAGCAGACTCACTGGATAGGAGAGTTGCCGCCGTGCCACCAGCCGTGGAATCACCGCAGAATCTTCCTCCTGTTGTCTGGACTGCAAAAACGCATAGCCTTCAGCCTCGTCAAGCAACAAATCCAGGCCGAGCACAGCAACATAATCGCGCACTCCGGCCTGCAATTTCAGCAACCCATTCCATATCTCAGGACTCTCCTCCTGATAGACCACCCCTTTTAAAAGGGGGACAACCACGTTGGACAGCTCGTGCCTGGCCTCTGCCAGCGGGTTATCTCCGTCTTTATAAGATTCCATCATCTATTCCTGAGTAAAATAATACGCGGTAGAGTTGCCTGCCGAACCTTGCCATCATCGGTCTGCCAACTCACCACTTCCTGCTGTTCGTCATCCACCACCGCCTGGTGCCATTCCCCGGCCAGTTGCAGATAAACAACCAGCTCGGCCAACCCATACCGCAGGGGATGATGTGAAATAATCTCACCGAGACTCACCTGAGAGCGATCCTGCAACTGGCGGCGGATATAGCGGGTCAACTCCGCCCGATCAACAAAAATCTGGGAGAACAGCGCGTCCGCATCAATCTCGGCATCCCCTTCATCGACAGCAAACTCGGTGATAAGAGCCTGCATCGCCGGACGGTAAAGAGGGCGCTCCAGCGGTAGATCAATACGGGTGGAGGTTTCAGGCAAAGAGATAAAGCTTCCCTTCGGAAGGTTTTCGCGCAACGCCAGCGCCCGTCCTTCAATTCCATGCAGAATATCCATGATACGACGATTTTCCAGCCAGGATTGATCATCGAGAAAGCGGCGCAGCTGCTGCGACAGCCGGGCAACGGTACGTTGGGTGTGTTCTCCCGCCTCCAGCCAATCGTAATGGACCCGCTTCAAGCGTGCATCCGGTTGCAGATCGGCAATCGGGGGAAGCTCCAGCACCAGTTCCAGCAGCTGACTCAATTCCTCCTGGCGGCTCTGGGACATGAGAAAATCCCAGAAGGCGCGAAAACTTTTTCCCTGATCGGAATCGGCAATGGTGTCCCGCTCCCCCATGATCTCTTCCAGCAGCTCCCCTTTACTCCCTTCCCACAGAGCAATCCGTTCACGCACCCGACGATCAAGCGTGCGAAAATTGTGCTCAACCTCACGAAAATCGGTCAGCAGCTCCCGCGCCAATTGCAAAAACTGCTGAAAACGATCCTTCAGCGCCGTATCATCCAAAAGTGGAATATCTCCGGCAAGGATCCGGGCAATTTCAGCATCAATTTTGTCGCGGCGGTTATGCAGCTCGGCAATCCGCGTCTCAGGATCGGTCTCGCTCCCCTCACTCATCTGCCGCAACAGATCAAACAACGTCAAAAGACGCGATTCTGTGCCAACAAAAGCCCGTTCGGTCAGCCCTTCCAGCCAAGCCAGTGCCTTCTCCGTGGCCGGTGTCAGATCAAAATGAGGTTCGTCCGTTCCGGGGGGATAGAATTTACGCAACCAGCCCTTGTCATTTTCCGCCCACTCATTGAGATAATTCCGCGCGGAATCGGAAAAAGCATCGGCACCCAGCTGTTCGCGCAAGACAAAGAGTTCATCGTCCAACGCCTCAACCAGATCGGCCTGAGAGATCATGCGGACATTGGGAGCAACGAACACCCGATGCAAAAAACTCGCGACCAACGGAGCATGTTTGGCGCGCAACAAACGCCAGGCAGGATGATTTTGACGAAGCAGATCAAGGGTGGTGTAATCAAGGCTCATGAGTTCACCAATCAGGCCGGTTCCAGCCCGGCAAACTTGAGCAGCAGCCGCTTGGGGCCGAAACGATTGAAATAGACGATCACCTTCTGTTTGTCCCCTTGCCCTTCGATGCGGCGCACGGTACCGACGCCAAAGCGGGCATGACGCACACGGCTACCGATGTGCAAACCTTCATCGCGTGGCGCAGGTGCCTCGATGTGAATCACCGGTTCGGCGGCTGACTGATCAGCGATCGGCTGACCGACTGTCGACGGTGTCCTGACTGGGGCAACACGGGTTTCCGACCCGTCCGGCCCATCCGGTGCTGCCAGATTTTCGAACAGCGAGGCCAGATTGTGCTTGGATGTGGCATGCAGCGGCTTTTTTTCGACACCGGCAAGTAGATTGTCGGGAATCTCACCGATAAAGCGGCTGGGAGGATTGTACTGATAGCTGCCGTAAACATGTCGTTTGCGAGCGCGGGTGAGGTACAACTTATCCATAGCGCGAGTCATGCCAACGTAACACAGCCGCCGCTCCTCTTCGAGCTGCTCGCCGCCATCGTTACTGCGAACAACAGGAAAGATGCCATCCTCCATGCCGGTCATGAACACCACCGGAAACTCCAGCCCCTTGGCAGCATGGAGAGTCATCAACGTTACGCGATCTTTACTCGAATCACTGCGATCCTGATCAGTAGTTAAAGCATTTTTCTCAAGAAAACCCTGTAGAGAGAGCTTATCACCGTAAGAGTCCTCCATACCAGCCAACATCCCATTAAGGTTACCCAAGCGATCCTGACTTTCCCGCGTATTCTCGCTTTTCAACATCTGGGCATAGCCGGACTCACTGATCAGCTCGGCGGCCAGCTGCGGGTAGGGGATCCGTTCCAGGCGCTGGGCGAAATCATCCATCATGGCGACAAAGGCCGCTACTTTTTTGGCCGTCGCCCCCTTGATCACCTCACGTTCGATGGCCAACCGACAGGCAGGGAAAAATCCACCGGCCTCCAGCTCCAAGGTGGCAATTTTACCAATGGTGGTGGCACCGATACCGCGAGCTGGCACATTGACAATACGCTGGAATGAAACGGTATCGGTCGGATTAGTCAACACCCGCAGGTAGGCGAGAATGTCCTTTACTTCCTTACGGGCATAAAAACGCATACCTCCGAATATGACAAATTCTAAATCCGCTCTATTTAGAGCCTCCTCCAATACCCGTGACTGAGCATTGGTGCGATAGAGCAAGGCCATGTCACGCAGATGACGACCACGTTGCTGCAACTGCTTAAGCTGATCGACGATGTAGCGCGCCTCTTCGAGATCATCGGGCAGCGCTTCGAGACTGATACTGTCACCGCCGGGTTTTTCAGTCCACAGCGTCTTGCCTTTGCGACCAATATTGTGAGCCACCACAGCTCCGGCGGCATCAAGAATGTTGCCGGTGGAGCGATAGTTCTGCTCCAGGCGGATGGTGGTGCAACCGGGGTAGTCGCGCTCAAAACCGAGGATGTTGCCCACCTCGGCACCACGCCAGCGGTAGATCGACTGGTCATCATCGCCGACCACGCACAGATTGCCGTGCTCCGAAGCCAACTGCTGCACCAACCGGTACTGCACCATGTTGGTGTCCTGAAACTCATCCACCAGCAGATGGAGAAAACGACCGGCATAGCGTTGCAATACGTCGGGATGGTCATCGAACAGCTTGACGCAATAGAGCAGCAGATCACCGAAGTCGAGGGCGTTGGCCCGTTGCAAAGCCTCCTGATAGAGCTGATAAACTTGAGCAATGAGCTGGGTTTGCGGGTTATCCTGGGGCAGATCAGCAGGAAACTGACCACGGTTTTTCGCCGCGTCGATAGCGGAAGCGGCGGCACGCGGTTTTAGCTGCTTATCGCCGATGCCGAGATCCTTGAGGATATTTTTCAGCAACCGCTCCTGATCCTGATCGTCGTAGATGGTAAAGGAACTCTCGAAACCAAGGACGCTGATCTCGCGGCGCAGAATCCGCACGCAGGTGGAGTGAAAGGTCGATACCCAGGGTGTTTCGCCATCGGGTAACGCCCGTTCAATGCGTGCCTTCATCTCCGAAGCGGCTTTATTGGTAAATGTTACCGCCAGAATTCGCCACGGCGGCACCCCTTGTTGCTGGATGAGGTGAATCACCCGCCCGGTCAGGGTACTGGTTTTTCCAGAACCGGCACCGGCCAGGATCAACAACGGCCCACCGGGATGGTTGACCGCTGCCAGTTGCTGCGGATTAAGGGACGGAACCTGACTAGCCATCGCTGTCCTCCTCCAGGGTTCGTGCCATCAACGCCTTGTTATAGGCCGACACCATATCGCGGCGCGAGATAATGCCAATCAACTTTTTCTGCTGATCCATGGCAACCACCGGCAACTGCTCGATATTACGATAGCCAATTGTGCGCATGGCGTAGTCAAGGTTTTCATCGGCAAAGATCGTCGTTACCTCCGTGGTCGCCAGCTCTTTGACAACCACCAGATCCATCAGATCCTTTTCAAACACCACACCGAGGAAATCCTGAATGGAGATGATCCCTGTCATCTCCCCCTGCGAATTAATCAGCGGGAAATTGGTATGCTTGGTGCTGGCGATAAAGTCGGTAAACTCACGCAGTGTCATCGACTCCGGCACGGTTTCCAACGTGGTCGTCATAACATCACGCACCAGAATCGACTTCATGATATTGCGCTCTTTACCCGCCTCCAGATCGATACCCGCCTTGGCCAACTCAACAGTATCAAGGCTCTCCTTCTTGAAATGACGGCAGATGGAGGTACCGATCACGCACGAAAGCATTATCGGTACAATAACCTGATAGGAGGCGGTCATCTCAAACAACAGAAAGATTGCCGTCATCGGCGCATGGGTGGCCGCCGATAAAAAAGCGCCCATACCGATCAAGGCATAGGATCCCGGCGCGATGGCCATGGTGGGAAATGCCATCTGGGCAAGATGACCGAAGGCACCGCCAATCACCGCACCGACATACAACACCGGCGCAAACAAGCCACCGGGCAAGCCCGATCCAAGGGTGATGGAGGTCGCAATCGCCTTAAACACAATCAGTGCCAGCAACAAATACAAGGTGCCGCCACCATTGAGGAACTCGTTGATAAACTCGTAGCCGTTGCCGAAAACCTGTGGCAAGCCGACACCGATTATACCAACCAGTAACGCCCCTAAAATCGGCTTTAGCAACCGGTGCATCTTCAGTTTGTCGAATAACCACTTCACACGAAAATGGATGTCAATAAAAGTCGCGGCCAAGACACCAACCACGGCTCCGAGTACGACATAAAGCAACAGTTCCCAGTGGGAACCCATCTGGTAGGGCGGAATATAAAAAGAGATCTCATTGCCCAACAACGCCCGTGACACCACGGTGCTCATGCCACTGGCAATAACGATGGAGGTAAAACTGGAAATTTCAAACGAGGAGAGCAGCACAATTTCCTGGGCAAAGAACACCCCGGCAATGGGTGCGTTAAAGGTGGCGGCAACACCGCCGGACACACCACAGGCTACCAGCACCTTCAGGCGATTACCACTAACCTTGAAGCCCTGCCCGAACTGACTACCGACAGCACCACCGATCTGGGCAATCGGTCCTTCCTGCCCCGCACTGCCGCCGGTACCAAGGGTGATGGCACTGGCCAGACCACGGGTGATAATGGTACGACCGGGAATTTTTGCCCCGCGCAAGTTAACCTGCTCCAAAAATGAGGGGAAACCGAACTTTAAATCTTTGGAAAACCAGATCCCGAACGGAATCATCAGAATGCCACCGGCCAGCGGAAACAAAATCACCCAACAGCGTGACCAGCTCCATTGGTGCCAAGAGATATCAAAGAAATCCACCCCCTGCTCTATGACCAGCCAGTGAAAAAAATCAATGGACTGGCGAAAGGCGTAGTTGCACAATCCAGACAACAGGCCGATGGCAACGGCCAGAATCGCCATGAAGGTGTTTTCACTGATACGGAAACGGCTGAGTACAACCAGACTGCCATGACGCAGCCAGCCAAACATACGGGGGATAATGCTTAAACTCATAGGATCCACTCAACGGACATGATCCTGGGCGATGCCAAATTACAACCATCGTCACACAATCAGAATAAAAACTATATTTACGGACAAAAACAGCCGATGATTGTATGTTGATTTTGACAAAGCTGTAAAGTACTTATCGATAAAAACTAGCAGTTTGTTCAGGTTTTATCAATAACAGGAGCGAAACCAACGCGACTAAGGCAACCATGACCAAAGCTGCTCGCGACAGGCGACTAACGACTCAACGTCAAAACCTTTGCGGCGATCTGCTCCAGAGCCATGACATAGTCAACGCCACCCGTTTTGATCGCCTCATTGGGCATACCAAACACCACGCAGGTTTCTTCGTTCTGGGCAATATTGACGGCACCGGCGTCTTTCAACTCCTTCATCCCTTTCGCACCATCATCACCCATGCCGGTAAGGATAACGCCGACAACATTTTTACCCGCGTAGCGGGCGGCGCTGCGGAACAGCACATCCACCGACGGACGGTGGCGCGACACCAGCGGGCCGTCTTTAACCTCAACATAGTAGCGCGCCCCACTGCGCTTAAGCAGCATATGGCGATTACCTGGAGCGATCAGCACCCGCCCGCGCACCACGGTGTCACCATCGGCGGCCTCTTTGACCGTCATTTGACACAGGCTGTCCAGGCGCTGGGCAAAACCGGTGGTAAAGTTTTCCGGCATATGCTGTACCACCACCACACCGGGGGAATCCATCGGCAACTGTTCCAGAAAAATTCGCAGCGCCTCGGTGCCGCCGGTTGACGCCCCGACGGTGATGATCTTTTCAGTGGTGCGGACCATCGCTTCTGAGCGCGGCTTCGCCAACATGGCATCAGCGGTCAGCTTCGGTTCAATCTTGCGCTGCGGTGCCACCCGCCGCGGACGTGCTTGGGCGGCCGCCTTAACGGCATCGCAGATCCGCACCTGTGATTCTTCAAGAAACTGGCGGGTACCAAGGCTCGGTTTCTGGATAATCTCTACCGCACCATACTCCAGCGCTTTGAGCAGGGTTTCCGAGCCCGTTTCAACCAGACTGGAGCACATCACCACCGGGATCGGGTGCTGACTCATAATCTTCTGGAGAAAAGTCAGACCATCCATACGCGGCATCTCAACATCGAGGGTAATGACATCAGGAATCTGCTCCTTGAGGCGCTGGGCGGCAACAAACGGATCGCTGGCGGTGGCAATCACCTCAATCTGGGGATCGGAATCGAGCACCGCCTGCAGGGCCTGACGGACAACGGCAGAATCATCGACAACCATTACCTTGATTTTAGCCATGTTTATTAACTCCCGCATTCAAGAGTATTAAATCGGCATCAACCGCTTTACGGTTGAGTTTTTTGACAAATATCTGACCTGTATCACTAAAGAATAGCAGCTTACGCCCATAGACCCCGCCAACATCAGTCCGTTTAATATCGATGCGATGCCGGCGCAAAACAGCGCGAGCCATTTTAATATTTTCAGCGCCCACGGCAAACCGGGCAGGCCCGGAATCACGAGCGACATCAAACATATCTGAACCACCAAACAGTTTTGCAACCACATCAGATTCCACCATACCGTGTTGCCGCAGAACATGAACCATATGGTTTATGGAGGCATCAACATATTTATAATCTACACCATCGCCCGAAGGGAGCATGGCATGACAGAGCGCCCCACAACGCATGCTTGGGCAATAGAATGCCACCGCCAGACACGACCCCAGCACCGTTTCAATCAATGATGGCCGTTTTGCGATATGGAGTTCACCGGGCTTAAGATAAACACCGGGTGGATAGGGGGGGCATGGTCTCATCTCGTTCAACTCTTTCAACAAGAAAATGGCTGTTTGAATCGCGAATCAATTCATAGCTGCAGGGATGGTAACCGCTTATGGAGAAAAAAAGGAACGGCAATCAATCCGCCCTGAATCAGCATCAAGGTTGATGGCGATAAACCGTCGGAGCAATTTGCGTTAATGGCACATCGAAACCATGTATTGTCTCGGAATGGCCCAGAAACAAGTGGCCACCGGGCTGCAAGTTCTGGCAAAACTTCCGCATCAACTGTTCCTGGGTCTTTTTATCAAAGTAGATAATAACATTGCGGCAAAAAATCACATCCATCTTATGCGGCATGGCAAAGGAGGTGTCCATAAAATTCACCCGCCCGAAACGCACCTTCTTACGCAGCGCCGGGACAATACGCACCAGCGGATTGCTTGAATCCTTGTTACGCAATAGATACTTATTCCGTATATCCGCCGGGACAGGCTCTACCCGGTCCACATGATAAACCGCTTTTTTGGCGTGATCAAGCACCTTGGTAGAGATGTCGGTAGCGATAATATCGTAATCAAACGACTGATACACCTTCTGCTGTGCGTAGCCATCCAACACCATCGCCATGGTGTACGGCTCCTCTCCCGAAGAACAACCTGCACTCCAGATTCTGAACTTGCGATTTTCCCGTAATCCGTCTTGCCATTGGGGAAGTAATGTTGCTGTTAATAGATCAAAATGATTGGCTTCACGAAAAAAGTCGGTTTTATTGGTGGTGATCGCATCAAAGAGATGAACATGCTCCAGTTGTTTCCCTTCCGGGGTAAACAAAAAATCACAATATTCACCGATGGTGGCAATTTTCAGCGCCCGTAACCGCCGCGTCAGTCTTCCCGTCAGCATGGTGCGCTTCGACGTCGATATTTTGATCCCCAATTCGTCATAAATAAATTCACTTAGACGTTGGAAATCGGCATTGCTCAACTGCATAAATCCCCCCTTTAAAGCTGATTAGTACGACCCTATTAGGGAATAAAAACCCCGTAAAGCAACAAA
>JAGGYC010000031.1 GCA_021162745.1 Desulfuromonas sp.
AAACGACCGCCTGATAAACGCAAAAGAGCTTAACAGCGGTGTTTACTGACAATTTAATTGGCATCTCCAGCTACCGGAAATGGTAGTAACGGGATTGCTGCAACTCTAAAGTCCAGTAAGGAGATTGTGTGAAGAAAAAAACTATTTATCTTCTGTTGTTAAGTATTTTTCTTTTTTGTGGTTTGCTTGCGGGTTGTTCGACAATAGCTCCAACGCAATTTTATCGACCTGCTAATTATTCAGGTGAGCCTTATCGGATTTCTGGAAAATTGGAGCCGATGAAGGGTTGGAATGGAAATGTAACAATAACAATCAATGATCAAATTGTTATTGATAAAGAGCTCCCAGTATTTAGTAATACAACCGAAGCATATGGTACGTATGGTGGGAAAAATGTTTCGGCGACTATTACTAAGGTTCAAACATTCACTTCTGCTTATCACCGAGTTGAAGTTTTCGTGGGGGCAGAGAAAGCAGCAACACTAACTTTTTGAGATTGTTCACTTGTTGCCGGAGATCAGACTTGACACGGACTGACTCGCTTACAGATTGATTCGTAAAATACAGCAAAGCCGATTCGGATGCACCCGAATCGGCTTTGTTATTTCAAGGTGCCAGTGCAACAAAATATGCAAAGTGAACGTACCTGGGGTCGGACCAAACTAACGTATTGAGATCATAATAAATATGCCCTGGATATAGCCAGAAAGCAGCCTTAAAATGCCCTTTTGGGGGCGAAAATGACAGCTTTAAGAAAATTATCGCAAAACGCAACAAAGCCGATTCGGGGAGGCATCCGAATCGGCTTTGTTTTTTTGTATAACCAGGAAGAAAAAGGAGGTATCAGGTCTCGCCTGCCACAACAAGCCTTGATGGTTGTGACTTTAGCAAAGAGAGCTTTTTGTCACCACGGTGAGACGCGTAAAAGATTAGCTTGTGATCCACAAGGTTAGACTGTGCAGATGCACATGGGGCTGATTTAGTGAATCAAAATTGTGTTCTCAATTGCAACGGAGACCTGGTATGCAATAGTGTGGATACAGATCAATTACTTGGGGGGAAATAGTTCTGCGGTAAATTTAAACAGTTCGGTGTTTTGTAAATAGTGGGTCATCGTATATCATGTACCCTCTGTTCTTATGGCCATGACGACGAAAACACGGAGTCTCTCAAATGGGATGATCTTCCGGCAGAATGGGTTTGTCCCGTCTGTGGATCACCGAAATCATTATTCTCCGTCGTCAAAGTGGTAGCGCCGAGCGCACCTGCGCTACCATCCGCCCGCCCCTGTGGCCAACTTCCAATGTGGCCTTTGTTCGTACCTCTATGATGATGGCAAAGAAGAGGTCCTATGGGGTGATCTTCCAGAAGATTGGACATGTTCGGTTTGTGGGTCTGGTAAAGACTTGTGGCAGCCGTTTTGCCGACGGTTGCCATGACGCCTGTTGGCGAGGACTCCCTGGTTGAGTGGCATCGTCCGGCAGACGATTTTGAGACACATATGGCAGAGATCCAGCGCATCGCCGTAACCGGACGGGTCATGTTTTCTTTCCTCGCTGGATGGGTTTGGTGATTCACCAAAGAGGATAACCGTGGCCCGTCTTTTTGTCAGACCCTAAGAATTTTACAGAAACAAATGATGCACTAACAAAAAAATGTTGCGCTAGCTTCCCGCTGTCCCTTGCCGATTGGCTATGGTTAATTCTATGCTGCCAGCTGATCTGTTTCTGCCGGACCATGGTATAAAGTAGAGTTGCTTTGCAGACTTGATTTTTTATAAATACAGGTAATAATTTAACGTGTATGCGGTGGTTGACAGCCGTCGGGTTGTCTGGTTTTACAAATTGTATTGTAATTGGCAGACTATTGGTTCAGCTTTGGCAGCATCATGGAACTCATTGTTGTGAAATTAACATGCTGCTATAACATTCGCAAAACTAAGGAGTTTAGTGATGACAAAGATAGGTGTTGTTCTTTCCGGTTGTGGTGTTTTTGATGGCAGCGAAATCCATGAATCGGTTATTGCTCTTCTGGCTATTGATCGTTGCGGTGCCGAGGCGGTGTGCATGGCTCCCGATGTGGAGCAGTCAGAAGTGGTTGATCATTTAACGGGTGAGAAAGCTTATGAAGATCGTGAAGTTCTGTTGGAATCGGCGCGTATCGCCCGGGGAAAGATTAAAGATCTCAAGACCATAAGCGCCGCCGACATTGATGCTTTGGTGCTGCCGGGAGGTTTGGGTGCCGCTAAAAATCTGTCCACCTTTGCTACTACTGGCGCCGACTGCGGTGTCAACAGTGATCTCGCCGAATTGGTAACAGATATGGTAGCTGTCGGCAAGCCAATAGTTGCTATCTGCATAGCGCCTGTGGTTATCGCCAAAATTCTGTGCAACGACAATAAAAAGCCGCACGTAACTATCGGTAACGACAAAGCTACCGCTGAGGCTGTGGAACAGATGGGCGCCAAGCATGTGGAGTGTGCTGTCGATGAGTGCGTTGTCGATGAACAGCTGAAGCTGGTTACCACTCCGGCATATATGTTGGCAAACTCCATAAGCGAAGTGGCAACAGGGATCGACAAAGCCATCGCCGCGCTGTTTAAACTGCTATAGTAGACATTACGTTTTCTTTAATAGAACAGCCACCTGCATTGTTGTGCTGGTGGCTGTTCTATTTTTTGCTGAGATCCTTTCGCCCCTTTCTGCCCGAGTTTAAACACATCGCGGGAACTGCCTAACTCGCTCGCAGATTGGTTCGCAAAACGCAACAAAGCCGATTCGGATGCATTCGAATCGGCTTTGTTATTTCAAGGTGGCTCGTGCAGCAAAAGATGCAACATGCCCAAGTTTATTAGTCTTCCTGACACAGAGGGGGAACGATTGAATCTTCCACAGTGGCTTGCTGCTCTTCCTCCGGTTTTTTACCTCGATATCCCGGCTTGACCAGAATTTCTAAATAAAAGGATTCGAGCTGTTTTGACTCTGCCTGAGAAATGAACTTATTAATCTCGGATAAATGAATCACTTCGCTACTGGCTTCATCTTCACCGTAGCGGCAATCAAAATCCCAATAATCTACGTTGGGCGGGAGAGTCTTGCGTCGTTCTCTTTTGATGTATTTTTTTACTTCATGCTTAATCGCTTCGACAAGTCTTGGACCTTTGATCTTTGGGTGGGTCATTTTGAATGTTTTTTTCATAATGTTTCCTGAATTGATAAAGAAAATGTTTCATAGCGTGACTGCTTCTAAGCTCGGCAGATCAATCACGAAAAAGCCATTTACAGGGATATCCAAGATGGACAGGATACACCTTGAACAGTAAAGATTTTTGGGTTGTTTATCATCCTGATTATCCTGTTCATCCCTGTTAATATTTAGTTTTGTATTTTTGAAAATTACCTTCAATCCGCTAGCGAAACTACGCCAAGGAATCCACTACCAGTTTATATTTTGGATCTTCCAGATAATTTACATCAATAATGGAAGAAGCGTTGTCGAGGAGTTTTCGACAGTCTTCACTCAAATATCGAAGGCGCACAGTTTTCCCCACTTTAGCATATCTTTCTGTCAGTTTGTTCAAGGCTTCAATGGCGGAGTGATCAACCACTCTTGATTCGCTGAAATTTATGATCACTTCCTGTGGGTCATTGAGTATGTCAAACTTTTCCTGAAAGACGGCAATAGAGCCGAAAAACAGCGGACCGAAAATTTCATAGTGTTTAGCACCGTCTTCGTCTACATGTTTTCTGGCTCGAATTCTCGTAGCGTTTTCCCAGGCAAAGACGAGGGCAGAGATCACCACACCAATGAGGACGGCGACCGCCAGGTTGTGGAAAATGACTGTTACCGAAGCCACCAGCACCATGACGAACACGTCAGCGACAGGGACTTTGCGGATGAGTCTCAAGCTGGCCCATTCAAAGGTACCGATGGCCACCATGATCATGAGACCTGTGAGTGCCGCCATGGGAATTTTTTCGATCAGCGGCGCACCGACAAGAATGAAGAGAAGAAGTGCGGTCGCTGCAACAATTCCCGATAAACGCTTCCTGCCGCCGGAGCTGACATTGATAATGCTTTGGCCGATCATCGCACAGCCACCCATTCCACCGAAGAATCCTGTGACCAGATTGGCAGCGCCCTGGGCAAGGCATTCTTTATTGCCGCGCCCACGTGTTTCAGTCATTTCATCAATGACGGTTAAGGTCAAAAGGCTTTCGATTAAACCAACCATGGCCATGATCAGCGCATAAGGAAAGACGATCGAAAGAGTTTCAAAATTCAAAGGTACTGAGGGGAGATGAAACTGTGGCAATCCACCGGAAATTGAAGCGATATCGCCCACGGTTCTGGTCGGTATTTCGAAAAATATGACGACAACGGAAACGGAAACAATGGCGGCAAGTGATGCAGGAATCACTTTAGTGAATTTGGGCAAGAAGTAGATAACGGCCATCGTCGCCAGAACAAAACCAAGCATTGTCCATAGCGGCCGGCCACTTAACCACGCTGATGAATTATTCACACCGATCACTTTAAATTGTTCGAGTTGCGATAAAAAAATCACCAGCGCCAAACCATTGACAAAGCCGAACATGACGGGATGGGGTACCAGGCGAATGAATTTTCCAAGGCGTAGAAAACCGACTCCCATCTGTATGATCCCCATCAATACGACAGCGACAAACAGGTATTCAACACCATGCATAGTAACCAGACTGACGATGACGACAGCGATGGCACCGGTTGCACCGGAAATCATGCCGGGTCGTCCACCCAAAAGTGCCGTAATGAGACCGATGATGAATGCCGAATAGAGTCCGATCAGGGGACTTACATTGGCGATGAGCGAAAAGGCTATGGCTTCCGGGACTAAAGCGAGAGCGACTGTCAGCCCGGACAGGATTTCATTTTTTGCGTTGAGGTGCGAATTTTTCATTGCATCAATAAATGTCATGCGGTTCCATTCTTTTGGTTTGAAATATATTTTGATAGGTAGCAGCGCGCTCGGCGCGCCTTACCCATGTCATGTGGGTGACTAAAAATACCATGCACTCTGAGTTCCCCCTGATGCTTGCTGTGGGGTTTTTCAGTTGTGCTGGTAGAGATATGGTATCTGGAGTCTGGTACTTGTCAGGCAGTGGACTACATGGGAAACACTGATTGAGAAGAGAAGAGTTCTGCAGAAACGAGCCGCTGTTAATATCAGGTTGTGATATCCAAAGCAAGGTATTTGTTTTTTTAGTTATAGGGGAGATTCATCTCTAGTTCATGTGCCAGATGTGGCATGCAGGTTCAAATATGGGATTAATGCATTAGAAAAGTTGTAAGTTTTTTATTTCGTCTTATGGTTTTTCTAGCTTGTTAAAAAAACTATATTCCCTTCTGTTAATAATTGGAGGGAAAGGTCAATGTAAAGCCAGCACCGTGCATCCATAAAATGTCATACACATCGTCAACCTTATCTAGAGAGGTACCATGAAAAAAATTGTCTTTATGTTATTGGTATCGTCAGCGCTATTTTTAAATTCGACGGCCTTTGCCGCCGGAATTGGCGCTTTCATCGACGTTTCAGTTGGATCAGGTGAAGCTGAATGGGATAGCGATTATGATTCCTGGGACATTGACTCTAGCATGGTGGCGGGCGGGCTTGTTTTCGATACGGCCCTGACAAACGAAAACCCGTTCAATTATCGTTTCAATATCGGTATTGCTCATCAAGAATTGGAAGATGATTACGACGAAGAGTTAGATAGCACCGGTATCTACGTGGAAAACATCTTTGGTTTTGCTCTGATGATGAATGAAGATTTCCGCTGGTGGGCGGGCCCCTTGGTGAGGATTGGATATTATTCCGGTGAATCCGACATGGATAGCTTGTCATATTCTTCGGATATTGATTTTGATTATGTTGAATTTGGTTTTGGCGCCGTAACGGGCTTCAACTTCAAGGCCGGAAACGTTGTCATTTCCCCTTCCGTTGGAGTTAGGTATTCAGCTTTTGCCGGAGAGGGTGACATAAAAGAAATTGATCACCTTGATGGATACACATACACTTACGACGAGGACATCGAGGCTTATACCGTTACCGCCTTCGCAAACCTGGCTGTATTATTTTAAGCTTCCTGATGCTGTTAGAGGCAAGGGGCAGATTTGACAAACGGGCTATTTCGCTCGCAGATTGATTCATAAAACACAACAAAGCCGATTCGAAGGAGGCATCCGAATCGGCTTTGTTTTTTTGTATAACTAGGAAGAAAAAGGAGGTACCAAGTCTCGCCTGCCACAACAAGCCTTGATGGTTGGTACTTTAGCAAAGCGGTTGTGGGGTGGATACGGTGACAAGCGTATTTGTTTGATTCAGGTTGCCGGTTTCGTGCCTGTGCTAAAGCGCAGTGTCCGTCGCAGATTGTGCATCACTTGATGCCACCGCCGCCAGATTCCTAGCAGGATTTTACAATGTTTCTGCCCCCCTCTTTTGCCTGATAAAGAGCATTGTCGGCACGTTTAACCAATGAATCAGGAGTATCTTGATCTTGCAGTTCCGTATGACCGATACTTGCAGTCATGTGGCCAACCGTTGGAAAGTCATAGAGCGATATTTGTTCCCTTAATCGTTCAGCTTGTTGCAGGGCGGCATCTTTTCCTGTTTGCGGCAGCAAAATGGTAAATTCTTCACCACCCCAGCGGGCGATGATATCTTCCTGACGAATGCATTCTGTTACAGCACGGACGAAGGTCTTTAAAACCATGTCACCCACATCATGGCCATACGAATCATTTACCTTTTTAAAATGGTCGATATCGAGCAGCAGTAGAGAGAGCGGTTCGTTATGTCGCTTTGCTCTGCCAATATTCGTATGTAGCTTATCATTGAATGCCCTGCGGTTGTCAGCACCGGTCAACGCGTCAGTGGTTGAAAGGATCTGCAACTTTTCTTCCGCCTTTTTGCGTTGCTCGACCTCAAAGATCAATTCATTTCTGGACGCCATGGTGTCCTGGAGATTTTTAGCCATTTTGTTCAGCGATTTTGCCAAATCACCAATCTCGTCATTTGAGTGTACGTTGGTTCTGGAATCAAGATCTCCTTCACCAATATTGCGGGCAGTCGTTGCAAGTCCAACGATGGGCTTGGCTGCCAATTTACCAAAAATCAGGGCGGCCGCAGCGGTCAGCAGGGTAAAGATGATTCCGAAAAGAATAATGATTGACGTTACTTCGTGGGCAGATTCAATCGCGTCGTCTTCCAGGTGATAAATAACAACATGCCAAGCCTCGCCTTTATTGCCTTTAATGTGGTCAATCGATTCCTGCTTGCCGCCAAAGCCAAACTGCTTTGAGCCCATGGTTATTCGTATCGGAGAAAAAGCCACCAGCTGGGTTTTGTTGTTTTCCGTAATAGTTGCCGTGCCACGCTCTTTTTTCGCCAATAGTTCAATAAGAGCCTCGTTTAGCTGGGTTGACAACGGCACGACACCTCGTTCGGATATGATTAATCATATCCGAACGAGGTGTCGTGCCGTTGTCAACCCAGCTAAACGAGGCTCTTATTGAACTA
>JAGGYC010000099.1 GCA_021162745.1 Desulfuromonas sp.
CAAACAGATCAAAAAACAGCGTGTTGCGCCAAGCGTAATCCATGTTCTTGTTTAGGTCGTTATAGGACAGATTCACCCCCGGCCGCCAGGTCAACCGCTGCCAGCCAATACTGTCTTCGAGATAGGCAATTACCGTTGTCAGCTCGGCATCGGAATCATACTCAGGATAGATCGTCTTGTACCAGGCGAACTGCTCGCCAGCGATACAGTCGAGAGTTCCATCACTACAGACAACATCTTCATCAGCAACCCACGCATTATAATTTGTGGTACGCTCTGTTCGCTCTTCGGCCCCCTTGACCCGCTCAACAGTAAGCCCAGCAATCCACTCATGCTCAATCCAGCCTGTCCGCACGGGTTCAAACTCAAGATGGCTGGCTAAAGTCAGTGTTTTCTGCTCTTTTTCAATATCGCCATAACCACCTTTCTTACTGTATATCCCCCCCCAATCAGCAGAATCGGTATTCCGGTAGATAAAATAATTTTGCGGCGCCATGCGATTATTTTCACTCTGTTTCCAGCCGACAATAAACTCTGCCCGCGCAAATGAAAACTGATGCTCCAAATTAGCCGAAATACTCCAACCGCCGCCCTCAATACTGTAACTGCTGTTTTTTACATCATCACGAAAGTACTCACCTTCGTAAGGGGTTGAGAGGTAGGTTAACCGAAGAGTTGTTTTATCCGTTGGCCGATAAAGGTATTTGATAAAGTGATTTTCCATGTCACGATACTGTTTCTCTTTCTCACCAAAATTCCACAGTGGAATTTGCGAATAAGTCCGTGAATAAGAGAGTAGAACGCCCATGGTTTCAGAGAGCGGGACATTGACACTGGCATTGCCATAGTACTTGCGAAATTCCGGCTGTCGATCCGCCTCCTCAGAGAAGATAAAATCCTCTTCTTCATCGCAGTCAACGTGAAAACTAGTCCACTCGGAACGAGTTGTCCGTCCAGTGATCTCGCCGGAGAATGAACCCGACGGATCACGCGTCTCAATATCGATGACACCACCGGAAAAACCACTGTAGCGAGCAGAAATATTGCTGCGATGAATGGAGATGGTGTCAATCAGCGACGCATCCAGAAACAATTCCTGAGAATGGCCGGGGACAAGGCTCGTACTGTCAGGATTCGCAGAGGTGGGGTCGAGCAGGCTGTTATTACCCACCCCATCAATCATGAAATTGTTATCGTAAACACGCCCCCCGGAAATGGAGATCTCAGCTGGCAGAATCTCGCCACCGGTCAGGGAGGAATTGTCGCTTTCACTGAATTGAATACCAGACAAAACTTTGAGCAGATCGGTAATAGCACCATCGCCTTGCGGCAGAGCCTGCAAGGTTTTTCGATCAAGAACGGATTTACCAGGCGTGGTTACAGCAGCAGAATCGACAACGGTGATTTCAGGCAGACTCTCTGTTACAAGGGGAGCGCCTGCCGCCCAGAGAACTCCGGCCCAGACCTGGCAACTCACGACGACAGCAAAAATAAAGGCTATCCGCATCATCCCCCCTGCATGCATAGATAAAAACTATCATTAAAGGTTAACACTCTCATTTAACAATGGCCAAATCAAGAACAATCGCTCTATCCAGACTCCTCTCCATCATGAAACAACTTGCAAAAAATCACGATTCAAGGCAAGGTAGCCAGTCAATTTAAGTTTAAATAAAAAATTTATACGACCCCGTCAGGCTCGCTAACCTTCTAATGACTTCGAGGAGAGATTGTTTAATGCCCTCAGCCGTAGACCGTACACAGCCTTCTGGAAAAACATTCAATAGTGCGGAGATCATCCGCAACATCATCATTGGCCTCACCGTCAGTTTCGTCGCCTTGAGTCTCGGTGCTGCCCTGGGTATCCTATCCGGTCGTGGTGCCTTTGCCGGCATGATTTCAGCCGGCGTGATCGCCCTGTTAACCTCGCTGCTGGGCGGCACACGGATTCAATGTTCGGGACCTACCGCCCCCATGAGCGCCGTCAGTGCTGTCGTCGTCGCCAGCGCCTATGACCATATCCTGCAAAGTGCGACAGGGATCACCGCCGATCAGTTCATCAACAGCGTCTTTCTCCTCAGCGGCCTGCTGCTGATCGTCATGGCACTGCTGCGTCTCGGCCGTTTTATTGCCTTGGTGCCTAATGTAGTGATCTCTGGATTTATGAGCGGTATCGCTCTGTTGATCTGGATCGGCCAGATTCAGTCTGTCTTTGGCTGGGGTGGCCACACCGCCCTGACCGGAACCGTCGGGCAAAACCTTATCGTCGCCGCAGCAACCGTCGCGCTGATTTTCACCCTCGGACCACTGATGCACCGACTGATCGGTTCTCTGGCTCACTACCTGCCGCCAACTCTGCTGGCCATTATCGCCATGATGCTTCTGTGTCTGGAGCTGAATCTCGATATTGAAAAAGTACAACTCACCGGCAGTCTTGGCAGTTGGCAGGACGCCACGGCACTGCTGCACAACCAGCTGCCCACCGATTTTTCCCTGGCCACCCTGGCCAAGGCACTTCCTTTTGCCCTGCAGCTTGCGCTGCTCTGTTATCTCGACACCCTGCTCACCTCACTGGTGGTCGACCGCATGGGCGGAGAAACGACGCGACAAGACCGTGAGTTGGCCGCTCAGGGCTTGGCCAACAGCGCCATTGCCTTTATCGGTGGTATCCCCGGTGCCCAGGCCACCATCCGTTCTGTGCTGATGCTCAAAGAAAAGGCCTCATTACGCCTGGCCGGAATTATGGTGGGAATTTTCGTCCTGGTAGAGATCATGCTGTTTCAGGATCTGATCAATCAGATTCCCAAGGCGGTGTTCGTTGGTGTGCTGATCAAGGTGGGCTACGATGTCTTCGACTTTAAACCGTTGCAGATCTACCTGGCCGAATTCATGCATCAGCGCCATGAGCTGCTGCACAACTTCTTCAGCCGCCATGATGAAGAGAAGGTCTTTGTCACCAACCGTGAATTATTGATGATCGCGGGCACAGCGATGATTACGGTGTTTATCAACCTCAATGTTGCGGTTGCAGCATTCACGCTGTTTTTCTACCTCCACAACAAGGTGCTGTTTCGCCACAATCCGATGCGCGATCTCATGCCGGCAGAGGAAACCGAGGCCTTCGATTTCCACCGCACAGCTGCGCCGGACATAGAGAACGTGGAGCCATAAAAATTACAGGGTACGGGTCGTCTGCGGCACCCGGATCAATTGCACCGCCAGAAACGATATTCCGCTCATCACCGCCCCGGCGATGAACGGAATCGAGTAATCGATCATCCACAGCGCCCCGCCGATCACCGGCATCACTACCGCAGCAATATGGTTGATGGTAAAGGCCACCGCCATACTCGGTGCCACATCCTGAGGATCGGCCACCTTCTGAAAATAGGTGCGAATACCCATGGCAAAACCAAACAGGATATGATCCACCACATACAAGCCCATCACCACCACGAGAGAGTCAGCCCAGGCATAACCTAAAAACACAGCAACAAGACTGCCATACTCCACCGACAGCACCCATCGTTCGCCATAGCGGACAATCGCCTTACCGATCAACGGACTGACAAAATAATTGATCAGATTGTTGACGATAAACAGCGCCGCCACGGTGGTGACACTGCACTCAAATTCCTTGACGAGCAAAAACACCGAAAAAGCGATAAAGATCTGCCGACGCGCCCCGGCCATACAGGTTAAAAAGTAGAACAGACTATACTTGCGGCGCAATACCATGTGTTGATGTTGCGGCACCAGCTCACTGCAGGTCGGATTCTGCAGCAGCCCCCAGCCACCAATGGCTATCACCGCAACCCCGATCAGGATAAAGATGATTTTGTAGTCGAGAAAGGTACCGAGAATAAACACCAATAGGCCGACGACAATATTGACGGCGGAGGTCAAACTTTTCAACCGTCCAAACACCAGTGGTGAGATGTGGATATCAAAATATTGCAACGTCAGAGATTGATTGGTTGTCTCGTAGTAGTGGAAGCCGAAGCTGATGATCAATGTTGACAGAATCAGACCGGCATAGCTGGGCATGAATCCGGTAACGATACTCCCCAGTCCAACCACGATGATCGACAGCGCGGCCAGACGATGTTCACGCATCAGCAACAACACATAGACCACCAGCAGTGCCAACAACCCTGGGATTTCACGAACCGAACCGATTACACCAATCTGTTGACCATTGAGTCCGGCAACATCGACGGCAAAATTATTAAACAAAATCATCCAGGTTTGCAGCCCCATCCCCGAGGCGATGGTCATCAATACCAAAAAACGCAGCATGGCGGGTTGACCGTAATGTGGTTTTGTCATAATTCCTCCACGCGCCGGGTTGCCGTCACTGTCCCCAGACCGGCAAAGCGTGACACACGCCCCTTGACCGGCAGGCGCTGATCATTACACCATAGCGTCATCTCAAAGCAGCCGGCCGGAAACACCTCGGCATCGGAACGAATCCGGCAGCGCCAGAACAACTCATCGTCATCACCAACGTCGGCAAGAGGCTCCTGTGTTTCGACCACAACATCAATTCCGGCAATCTGCTGTCCGGCAAACAGATTGTAGTGATAGCGATCTGCACAGCGTAACGGTTGTGCCTCGCGCTGAAAAGCCAACAACAAGCTAAGGATATCGCCATAACACTCGGTGGCACGGCGTTGCTGAAGTGTTTCCACCACCTTACCGCCCCATAATCGCTGGGCACACACCGCAGAACTATGGCGATCAAAGGTCCAGCGCCAGCCATATTCGATACGTCGGCCACGGGAATTAATGCGAGTTAAGCGCTGATGATGCAGCGTGATCAACGTTCCCTGTCCATCAATCTCAATCAACGACTCATAGCTCTGTTCGCGATCACCATCCATCCAGGCGACCACTCCCAGTGCATGGCCCTGCAGGAGCACACGCTGTTGTCCATTTTCCAACGGCTCAATCAACAGTTCAAGTTCAGCGATAGGATCAAACAAAAAATATTTACAGACGTACGCCGCACGAAGGGATAGAGATGAAGACAATTGAGGGGCCAGAGGTTCAGCCCATGCGCTACCGAGACCGGCAATACTGGCGACAATAAAGATCCACAGTGTCGGCCTCGGCCCGCGCATACGAATCACCGTAAAATCATGAGCACGATAAACAACGCATAGGCGACCAGCAGCAGAGTTCCCTTCACACGACCAACGGTATAGCGATGCCAGCACAGGGGAATCATCGCGGCACTGAACAGCAGCATAACCGGCAATTCCAGCCCCAGCACCGACGGTTCAACGGCAATCGGCCGAAACAGCGGACAGACGCCAAGGACAAACAGCACGTTAAAAATGTTGCTGCCGATCACATTGCCGATGCTGATATCCATCTCTCCCTTAGCGGCACTCATCAACGATGCCGCCAATTCCGGCAGACTGGTACCCAGGGCGACAATGGTCATACCGATAAACAGCTCGGACAAGCCAAAAGAGCGGGCAATGGTAACAGCAGATTCAACCATCCAGTGAGCACCGAGACCAAGACCAATAATTCCACCGATGATATAGATGATATCGCGCCCGCGATGGCCGCGTTCTTCATCGACAATTGTTGTCGGCGTTTCTGGATCAGAACCCGCATGGCGGGCATAACGCAGGCAATAAAAAACAAACAACAACAGAAATATCAGCAGAAACGTCGCATCGCTACGGGTCAGCACCCCATCGAGGCACATCACAAACAACGCCACCATTGCAGCAAACATGATGGGCAACTCACGCTGCAGCAAACTGCGCGGCACAACCAACGGCATCATCAATGCTGACGCACCAAGGATTAAACCGATATTGGCGACATTCGAGCCAACGATATTACCCACGGCAATATCCGACGAACCCTGCCCCACCGCCAGCAACGATACCATTAATTCCGGCATACTGGTGGCGAACGAAACAATGGTCATGCCGATAATCAACGGCCGTACGCCATAAGAAAGAGCCAGGCGTGAACTGCCATCGACAAGAAAATCGGCACCGTAATACAGTAAAACTAAACCAGCAATAAACATAAGGACGCTGAACGTCATGAAATCACTCCGAAAGGATCAAACAGAAAGAAAGGGGACAGCAAGACAATCAATGCTTTCAGAAAGATACGCACAACCTGCTGAAAAAGCAAGAGAAATGGACATTTAAACCTTGACGGAAAAACACTTTTCCATCTATATTCATATATTCAATTTTTTTCGCCGTCATAATAGCGATATTCAATCTTTAAAACTGCCATAAGGATCTTAGTTTATGAAGCCTGTTGCTTTCGACAAAAACCAGAGTTACGAACGGCAAGCCGAAATCCTCAAGGTGCTCGGTCATCCGATCCGCCTGAAAATCATTGCCGGGTTGATCACTCAGACCTGTAATGTAAAAAAGATCTGGGAATGTCTGCAACTGCCTCAGGCGACGGTCTCCCAACACCTGGCATTACTGAAAAACAAGGGAATTATACAGGGGACACGCGATGGCGTTGAGGTGTACTACCATGTAACCTCCGAGGAAGCTAAGCAGATTGTTCAAGCACTGTTTACCCTTGAGGGTTGCGGCAAGTAAGTTATCCGTTACAGCTCAGACAAAATCCTGCGCTGCTATAAATTTTAGTATAAAAAAAGGCGAACCCTGCGGTTCGCCTTTTCTTGTTTACAACTCTTTATTCTTTACAGACGGAGCTTAACTCCGGCGTAGGCCGCAATACCGGGCGACTCATAGCCCCAAGTTTCATTGTAGTCTTTATCAAACAGGTTATCCACCCGACCAAAGAGATGAACAGTATCGTTCACATCATAACCCACAGCGACATTCACTACGCTGTAACTGCTCAGATCAATACGCCCCGACGAATAATCGCTCATATCAAAAAAGATATCCTCGCGCGGGCCAACATATAAATAGGTCGCACTCAGATCAAGATTAGAGAGGAGTTGATAGTACAGATCGACGGCAAGACGGTTACGCGCACGACGTACCAACTGCTCATGGCTATTTTTATCCTCAGCATCGGTATAGGTGTAACTACACTGGACACTCAAGTTATCAAAAGGAGCGATAAACAACGTTGCCTCAACACCACTGATTTCCGCTTCACCGAGATTGATATACTCATACTTAAAGGTGGTGGTATTGAAACGGTTGGTAATCAGGTCATCAAAATCATTTTCAAAATAGCTCAGACCAACGCTGACTTTCCCCTGGGCAAAAGGCTGCTCAATACCGACATCCCAACCTTGACTCGATTCGGGATCCAGATCTTCATTGCCACCAAATGCAACATCATACAATTGCAACAATGACGGAGCCTTGAAGCCCGTGCCATAGCTGGCCTTGAAGCGGGTATCGGTGGCCTTCAAATGATAAGCGGCCGTTGCGCGCCAAGTGGTTTCACTGCCAAAATTCTCGTGATCATCGACCCTGACGCCAACAGTGGCAAAAAACTGCTCAGAAATCTGCAACTGATCCTGCAAGTAACCACCAAAGGTTTCGATCGACTTTTTCTTAAATTCAGTATTGTAAGGTCCCCACATACCGTTGGAATCGTAGCTGGATTTACCCGTTTCCTGCTCATGTTCCACACCAACGGTCAGGGTCTGAACCTTATCCAAGCGCAGATTGTGCTGCCAGTCAACCTTGGTTAATGTGCCGTCATAGGAGGAACGTTCAGTGTCAAACGGGTTGGCCGGATCAAGAGCATTATGGGTACCACGATTATGCTGGGTATAGGAGACTCCGAGTATCTGTTCCCACCGTTGCTCAAACAACTCGACTTTTACCTGAGCACGACTGAACAATTGCTCACTGTTAAAAAGGTAGTTTGAATCATCGGCTAAGGGGCCAGCCCATCGGTCAATATCGGTATCACTTTCGTTATAACGAACAATCAGGTCAACATCAGTATTCTCAGCCGCTGCGACTCCAACCCGAGCCGATATCGCTGTTTTTTCATAGCCATCATGTTCGATGTTTCCGGTATCCCGTGATCCTGCCGTGATACCATCACTGTCTAAATAGGAAGCCTGTAATGAGTAATTGATCCGTTCACTACCGCCATAAACACCGCCCTGATAACGTTGGGTATTAAACGAACCGGCCTCAGCCAACAACTCAAGCTGGGCCTCACCCTTACCTTTGCGGGTAACAATATTGATCACGCCACCCAAGGCGTTCGACCCATAAAGGGTGCTCTGAGGACCACGCAACACCTCAATACGTTCAATATTTTCAGTCGGCAAATGGGCAAAATCAAAGGCCCGGCTGGGATCGTTTGGATCATTGGCTTCAATACCGTCGATCAAGACCAGCGTGTGCTCAGAATTTGCTCCGCGCATAAACACCGACGTTTTCTGCCCCAAACCACCGCTACGGACGACATCAACCCCCGGAACAGTTCGCAATAAATCTAATACGCTCGGTTGTTGCAAACGCTCTATCGTGTCTCGACCAATCACAGTAACGGCCGATCCGATCTGGGAAACTGGTGTTTCAATCCGGGTAGCAACAACAACCACATCGTCGAGTTCGTTAACCGCTTCAGCCTGCACCATCGTAGCGCTTAAACACAGCCCACACAGCACTAAAAACATCCATCTTTTCATCATGCTACTCCTGCCTTCACTTTGTGCCCGGAGCGCAAAAAACCCCGAACCGATACAATTAATCGATTCGAGGTTATCCCTTACTTCGCCACGAAACGCCGCATTCTTTCGCCTAGAAAGAATAACAAACTTAAGTTCCAGGCAGGTCTTCTGGCTTCCAGATCTGCCGTCTAAACGCGCCTTCCCGACAATAGTCAGTGGCTAAAATGCGTTCGACGTCCCTGGTTACAGCGACGGGCCCACTCCCGATTTGCACGGGATTCCCTATTATGCTTAATAAAGCACCTGAAACA
>JAGGYC010000133.1 GCA_021162745.1 Desulfuromonas sp.
GTGGTAACCCAAGGGCAAGGTGTTGATCACCACGCCATACTTCGGACGACGTTTGTGACGCTCGATCCGTTTGTGATGTTTCTTAAGGCGTTGCTGATAACGATCAGATCTTTTTTCGGCTTGCCGCCGCGATTTTTTAGATATAATTCGTTGATCGCTGCGCCGCTCCTGGCGGTTTTGGCGCTCCATGCGCAGCTCGGGGTGCAGCTGCGCGACCTGCACCTCCTGTTCAGCAAAAGAGCTTGCCAGCCCGGCGCAAAACAGCAATACGGTCAGCAGAGCCTTTAGCGTCATTGAGTTCATCGTTCCCCCTTTCCCCGTAAAAACGGCTATGAACACTGCAACTCTAGCACAGAATCAGCGACTGAAAAGGGTGGCCGGCAACACGAATCGCCCACCATCCTCTTTGACAGTCTCCTAGACGCAGAACAGGCCACTTTCCTTTGTGAAAAGTGGCCTGTTTTAATAGGGCAACAACGGATAACTGTTCAGCGTTGCATCGCTGTTCAATCAGTCGTCAAACAGCTCGGCAAAAATATCGGCCACGGTTTCAATCTTATTGGCCTTCCAGGCGTTGGTACCGCAAAAGATCAAGCCGCTGTCGCGATCACCGCGTTGCGCCCGATCCAACGCATGAACAATACAGAAGCGCTCTTTCTCTTTTTTATAACTGCACTTCTTCAGGCAGCCCGACGAGCAGCTGATGTCGCCATCGACGTCATGAGCGCGAATCTGCTCAATGTTGCCCTTGATAGCACGCCCCGGCAACCCGGCCGGACTCATGATCAGACCGATATCTTCCTGGGTGCAATCAAGATAGGCCTGCTTGAACGCATAGTCGGCATCACATTCCTCGGTGCAGACAAAACGACTGGCCATCTGTACGGCATCGGCCCCTGAAGCTAAAGCACACTCAAGGTCGGCGCGATCCCAGACGCCGCCAGCGGCAATAATAGGGATATCCAGCTGCCAGGTCTCCAAGAAATATTCTTTAACACCGCGTACCGTGGCATATTGGTCGTATTCACCCGTGCCAATATTTTCCATCTTTTCACCAAGATGCCCACCCGCAGTATCGGGATCTTCCACCACTACAGCATCGGGCATACGGTTGTACGATTTGTGCCATTTTTTGGCAATAAGCTTCGCGGCTCTGACCGATGACACAATGGGAATCAACGCCACATCAGGAAAATCTTCCGTTAACGCGGGCAGATTCATCGGCAACCCGGCACCAGCCACCACCACTTTGACTCCGGCCTCGCAACTTGCACGAACAGCATCATCAAAATTAGTTACTGCGACCATACAGTTAACACCAATCACCCCGTCTGGAGCAATTTCGTAGGCTTTGCGGATCTCCTCTTTTAACGCCAAAACATCCGCTTCAAAATACTTATGATCTTCCTTATACGGGCTATTCAGTGCCAGACCAGCGGAGGCAATCAAGCCGACACCACCACATTTAGCCACTGCACCGGCAAGCTTTGCCGCCGAAACACGCACACCCATCCCACCCTGAACAAGGGGGTAAGGCACGGTGTGTTTTCCTATAATTAAAGGCTTCATTACAGTTTCCTTTGAAAATTCATTTCAGCTTTTCATGAGTCGTTCATTCAGAGGCGCTATGCTAACAGAACTCTGTTTGCAGCAATGTAATAGTTGTGTAAAAGTTCAACCATTTGACCTTGTTTTCAATCACTTAACAGTGGTACATCAAATATATGAAGCTACAACGCCCAAACATCAACCCGCTGCTCGCCTTTATCGCCATCCAGTTCACCTGGGTTGTTGTGGTGGTATTCTGGATCTACTGGTTTCTGGGTAGCCACCAAAAATTGCGCACCGTGGCCGAAAAATACAGCCCGGAGCTGCTGCAATCCGGTGTCGACTGGCTCATTCTGTTCGAGGGCCTGCTGCTGTTGATAGTGATACTGGCCGGGGTCTATGTCATCTTCCTCTACTGGCGTCGCCAACTGGCCCTCAACCGCGAACAGAAGAATTTTGTCTCTCAGGTGACCCATGAATTAAAATCGCCGGTGGCCTCATTGCAATTACACCTCGAAACCATCCGCCGTCACCACCCGCCCGAACATCAGCTCGATACCTTTGTCGACACCATGCTTGCCGATACCGAGCGCCTCAATAATCTGATCAATAAAATGCTCACCGCCAACCGCCTGGAACAAAGCCGTTGGCGGCTGGCATTACGCCCCTGCAATCTGTCACGGTTCCTTAACGATTATCTCGACCAATGGCGTAACACTCAAGACGACACACTTGAACTGACCACCGATATCACCGCCGATATCCATGCCAACATTGAGCCCGACACCTTTGACATGGTGTTGCGCAATCTGTTGGAAAATGCCGTGCTCTACTCCGATCCACCGGCACGCATCCATGTCGACTTTCACGCCTCCCATGGCCGCTGCCACCTGCTTGTACGCGATGAAGGACGGGGGATTACCGCCAGTGAGCAACACAAAGTGTTCCGGCTATTTTATCGCCTGCACCGCGATGACAGTCATGTCAAAGGTTCGGGATTGGGGCTGTTTATCGTCCGTGCTTTGGTGAAACGCCATAAGGGGCAGATCATGCTCCACAGCCGCGGCCCCGGCAAAGGCTGCACCTTTCATATTATCCTTCCCCAGCTGAAAGAACCGACAGCATGAACCAAAATGGCGTGAAGCAGAATGACGTCTGCATCCTGCTTGTTGAAGATGAACAGCATATTGCCCAAGGACTGATTTTCAATCTGCAACAGGAGGGGTACAGTGTGATTCACGCCGTCACCGGTGAGGAAGCACTCCAGTTTCTTGAACAGTATCCGTTTACACTGGCTATCCTCGATCGCATGCTACCGGGCAAACTGGATGGTCTGGCGGTGTGTCGCCACATCCGTCAAAACAATCCACAGATGCCCATCCTGATGCTCACCGCCATGAACCGCGAGCAGGATCGTATTGATGGACTGGCGGACGGTGCCGACGACTATCTGGCGAAACCATTCAGTCTCGACGAACTGCTGTTGCGCATCAACGGCATGTTGCGCCGTTCGGCCTGGTACCGCCCTTCTCCGCCCCCAACACAACACTACGCATTGGACAGCCATACGATTAATCTGGCCAATGGCGAAGTCACCGGCGTCAACGACAAACAGGTCTTGACGGAACTGGAACTGAAAATGCTGCGGCTGTTTATCGACCACGAAGGTGAAGTGCTGTCGCGAGCGTTTCTGCTCAAATCCATCTGGGGAATAGCTCCCGACACCGAGACCCGCACCCTCGATAATTTCATCGTCCGCCTGCGCAAGTATTTCGAACAAAGCCCCTCCCGCCCCCAGTTTTTCATTACCGTACGCGGCCAAGGCTATCGTTTTAACAATCCAACATAACAAAACACTTTTGTAATTCTATTCAGCACAGATTAAAACACGATCTATCTGCGTAATCTGCGGATGAATAGTGCTTTTTTCATTGCATGGCAAATCAGAATCCCTATAATCAGCACAGCGTTTTATTTCTGACCGAAGCAGCTTCGGCCATGTTTTTTTTGCATATAATCTAAAAGGAGAACAACAGATGAAAGCAGTACTACTCGATGAATTTGGTGGCCTTGAGGTCCTCAAGGTAGGTGAGATCGACAAGCCTTCTCCCAAGGCCAATGAAGTTTTGATCAAGGTAGTGGCCACCAGTATCAACCGCCCCGATCTGGTGCAACGTGCCGGGAACTACCCTGCACCGGCAGGTGATTCAGAGATTCTCGGTTTAGAAGTATCCGGAGTGATCGCAGAGCTGGGCAGTGATGCCAAAGGCTGGAAGGTTGGCGACCGCGTTATCGCACTGGTTGGCGGTGGTGGTTATGCCGAATACGCTGTAGCCTACGACAACCACGTCATGGCACTGCCCGACAGCATGAGTTTTGAAGAGGGGGCCTGTGTCTGCGAGAGCTACATCACCGCATTCCTCAACGTATTCATGATCGGTGGCCTGGAAGATGGTCAAACGGCCATATTCCACGGCGGCGGCGGCGGCGTAAACACCGCTGCGATTCAACTGTCTAAAGCACTGACACCCAACACCAAGATGATTATCACCGCGGCTCCCGAAAAGATGGAGCGGGTCAAAGATCTCGGCGCTGATCTGGTGATCGACTACACCACCACCCCCGACTTTTTCCCGGCGGTTAAAGAGTTTACCGCCAAAAAAGGGGTCGATGTCATCCTCGATCACGTCGGCGCCAAATACCTCGGCCCAAACATGAAATCTCTGGGCTACAAAGGTAAGTTGGTGATCATCGGTATCATCAGCGGCATCAAGGCCGAGCTTAATCTGGCCCTGATGATGGTCAAACGCCAGCAGATTATCGGTTCCGTGCTGCGCTCACGTCCTGTGGCTGAAAAGGGGGATATCATTGCCGAGTTTAACCGGCGTGCCATGCCTAAATTTGCCGACCGCACCATCGTACCCATCATCGAAAAGGTGTTCTCCATCGACGAGATTGTCGATGCCCATCGCATGATGGAAGAGGACAAGCACTTCGGTAAGATCGTGCTGAAGATTGCTGAAGCGTAAGCCGCTCCGTTTAAGTTCATGATAAACAAAAAGCCGCCGTTCGCATAAAGATGCGAACGGCGGCCTTTTTCATTCTCGTGTGGGCAGTGCCCACCCTTCAAGGCTTCAGCCAATAGTGCCGCTTAGCAGCAGAACACTGTGGACCAGCGACACGACCCAATCCCCGTTAATCACCAGCGCCAACCGGTGCCATCCCCTTGGGCAACAACACCCACATCTGTCCACTCTGTTTCATCCGCCCGGCCTGCTCCCCGGCCTCATCACCGACACCCCAAAAAAAATCGGCACGGATCCGGCCCTTGATGGCACCGCCGGTATCCTGGGCCACCATCAACTGCTGTAGCGGACGATCCGTATTCGGCCAACTGGTGGCCAGGTAGACCGGCGCCCCCAGCGGCACGACACGCGGATCGACGGCCAAGCTACGCTGCGGCGTCAATGGCACGCCAAGGGCACCCGGCGGACTGGTCACCCCCTCCTCCAGCGGTCGGAAAAAAACATAGCTGGGGTTTTCGTTGAGTAACTGCTGAACACGTTGTGGGTGCTCACGCCCCCAGGCGGCAATATTCTGCATCGACATCTGATCTCGCGTCATCTCGCCGCGCTCCAACAGCAACTTGCCGATGGAGCGATAGGGGTGACCATTCTGAGCGGCATAATTCACCATTACCTGACTGCCATCATCGAGGTTCACCCGCCCGGAGCCCTGCACCTGAAGAAAAAAAAGTTCCACCGGATCAGCCACCCAGAACAGCTCCTGACCATGGAGCGGTTGGCGCATGCCGTCGATCTGCTCCCGACTCCAGTAGGGGATCACCCGCTGTCCATCGACGCGACCACGAAGCCGATAAGAACCGAGCTCAGGATAGACAGAAGCCAGATCAATCACCAGCATATCGTCGGGTTTTTTGTAGAGCGGATACGGATAACGGCTGCTCGACTGACGACTACCGTCGATATCGGGAACATAGTAGCCGGTGATCAACCCCTCATCACGACCGTCTTTGTCCACCAGCCGCCATGGCACAAAAAAATCGTGAAAAAAATCTCGCAGGCTATCGGCACCAGAAACCTGAGTAGCCTTACTACACACGTCCTGCCAGTCCGGGCGAAACCTCAGCGAACGGCAGCTAAGGTTAAACGCACTGAACACCTCCGCAAAGGAGTCCTCCTGCCAACCGGGAAGATCTTCCCACAGCGCCGCCTGCATAGGTCTCTGCGCCGGAAATATCTTCTTTTCAGGCGCAACATCCAGCTCCTTTACGGCACATCCGGCCAACCAGAGAAGCATAACAATCACCAGCACATTCCGGCGACGCCCAAACAACTCGCTTAAAAACACGCTCATACTCACCCCACTCACTTCGACCTTAGATCCAGCCCATCAACAGCAGCAGCCACTTGTCTGAATTCAGTAGGCCATGCTATAAGCGATGAAAAACTTTCTTAAAAACCATTTCAGAGTACATAAAACATACACTACCAACTCAACACATCATAAAAGGACACCGCCATGCACAGTGATCGCTGGGTCAGTACAGGATTTCCCGACATTGACAATATCCTTGACGGTCTCCGTATTGGTGACAACGTGGTCTGGAAAGTTGACCGCATTGAAGATTATCAACATTTTGTCCTCCCCTTTGTCAACGAAGCTTTGCGCAACGACAAAAAAGTTGTCTACATGCGCTTCGGACAACACCCGGCGTTACTGACCCCACATGATGGCATCACCATCTACGAACTCGATGCCTACTGCGGCTTCGAATGCTTCGCCACCCGGGTTCACCAGATTATCACCGACGAGGGCGTTGGCACCTTTTACGTGTTCGACTGCCTGACCGATATCCTGTCAGCGTGGGCCACCGACCTGATGATCGGCAACTTTTTTCGCATCACCTGCCCGTACCTGTTCGAACTTGACACCGTCGCCTACTTTGCCTTTAAGCGCGACAGTCTGTCGCTAAAATCGGTGGCAAAGATCCTTAAAACAACCCAACTGCTGCTGAATCTGCCCAACGATGACGGCCAGATTCAATTCCAACCGATCAAAGTCTGGAAGCGCCATTCGCCAACCATGTTCCTGCCCCATATTCGCCAGGGCGAAACGTTTGTCCCGGTCACCAACAGTTGCCAGGCCACCGACATGCTGCGAAAGCGTAGCGTATCGACTCCGGATCGCTACCTGGACCACTGGCACCATCTGTTCATGAGCGCCGAAGAACTGCTCAACAACAACCCCCGCGACACAGAAAAAGCGGCGATGGTCAGTGAGCTGTGTCGCCATATCATCGGTCGTGATGAACGGGTTCTGGAACTGGCGCAGAAGTATTTCAGCCTTGAGGGGCTACTCAAGATCAAATCGCGTATCATCGGCACCGGTTTTGTCGGCGGCAAGGCCGTCGGCATGTTGCTGGCACGTAAGATCCTTCAGCACGACAAGGAGTACAACTGGAACGCCAACCTTGAACATCACGATTCCTTCTACGTCGGTTCAGATGTCTACTTCTCCTATATTGTCCACAATGGCTGGTGGAAGCTGTTGATGAAACAGAAAACCGAGCAGGGCTATTTCCAGTGCGGTGCCGAACTGCATGAAAAGATGCTCCACGGCGAATTCCCTGAGGATATCAAGGTTGAGCTGAAAAAGATGCTCGACTATTTCGGTCAGTACCCGATCATTGTCCGTTCGAGTAGTTTGCTCGAAGATGGCTTCGGCAACGCCTTTGCCGGCAAATATGACAGCTTCTTCTGTGTCAATCAGGGTTCGCCGGAAAAACGCTTCGAACAGCTGGAGGATGCCATCCGGCGAGTCTTTTCCAGTGCCATGAGCGAGGATGCCCTGACCTACCGTAAGCAGCGCGGTCTCGACAAGAAAGAGGAGCAGATGGCGTTGCTGATCATGCGCGTGTCCGGCTCCTATCGTAAACAATATTACTTCCCGGAACTGGCCGGGGTGGGTGTCTCGTACAACACCTTTGTCTGGGACAAGGAGATGGATCCCACCGCCGGCATGTTGCGACTGGTACTGGGCATGGGCACCCGCGCCGTTGATCGCGTTGAGGGAGATTATCCACGCATTGTCGCCCTCGACCACCCGCTGAAAAAACCCCATGCCGGTTTCGCCGACACCCGCCGCTTTTCTCAACGCGACGTCGATCTGCTCAACATCAGCGACAACAGCCTGCAGACGGTATCACTGATGCAGCTTAACCGCGAAAAGATTGATCTACCCATGGATCGTTACGCGGTGCGCGATTACGACACCATGAAGCTGATGGAGGAGCGCGGCCAAAAACACCAAGATGCCTGGCTGCTGACCTTTGACCAGCTGCTGTCGGAAACCCCCTTCAGCAGTATGATGCAACGGCTGCTCAAGACCCTGGAACGCGCCTACAACTATCCGGTTGATATCGAATTTACCGTCAACATGGTCGATGACCAACCACATATCAACATCGTCCAGTGTCGGCCACTACAGACCCAAGGCCATGACAAAAAGATCAACCTTCCACAGCAGGTCGATGACGAACGGTTATTTATCGCCAGCAAAAGCAACTTCATGGGCGGCAACATCTCCCGCACCCTGAGCTGGCTGATCTGGGTTGAACCACAAGAGTACACCAAGCTTACCACCAGCGAAAAATATGATATTGCCCGCTTGATCGGACGCCTCAACAAACGGATCTGCGACCGCCAGGACAACCAGACCCTGTTGATGGGACCTGGTCGGTGGGGCACCTCGACGCCGGAGCTGGGGGTACCGATCTCCTTTGCCGAAATCAGTAACATCACCGCCCTGTGCGAAGTGGCCTTTACCACCGGCGGCCTGATGCCCGAGCTATCGTTTGGCTCCCATTTCTTTCAGGATCTGGTTGAAGCTGATATCTTCTATCTCGCCCTGTTCCCCGAAAGCAAAGAGGTCCATTTCGACAAAGCCTGGCTCGACAAGCAGAGTAACCGCTTAGAAGGGCTGATGCCTGCCAGCGGAAAATATAAGCGGGTGGTCAAGGTGGTTAAACTTGATACACCATTGCAATTGATGTCCGATGTCGTCAGCCAGAGATTACTCTGCCTGCACTAGCTCTTTGTCCAACTCAACATTCGGGGTCATGTTTTGCCTACTTTTGGATGACTCTAAAAGTAGGGCGGCGTCTGGGGCCGCGTACCCCGGTTTACTTCAGCCGAAGTTGCCGTTTAGCAACGAGAAAATATGGATCAAGATGCTATGAACCAAGATCAAGGTCGCGGGTTTCGGCCCGCAGCCGACACACTTTCTTTGAGGCCAGCGCTGGTGATTACTACCGCATCTTTTTACGCCTGATCGGTTTACAGCTGTTACTTTTCACTGCCGTTGCCGCTGCGGGCTATGCACTGTGGACAATGTCTCCCACCCTGATCCCCAATCAACTCGACGAACAGGGAACAATGCTTGCGACCATGGCCTCAACCGTGCCGTTGATTGCACCCAGCCTCTATCTGTACGTGAGGTTGAGCAACCTCAACTGGAATACCTCCCATGTCGGCAACGTCACTTTCGGCAGCTCTGCCCGGAATCCTCGACGATGCAAAATTCTCCCGCGATATGGAACGGGAAGCAGACCACTATGCAGTCCATTACCTGACCGAAAAGCAGATCCCCCGCAGTCATTTTCCGCTATCCTCAACCGACTGAGCGATTATCATCGCTAGCGGTGCCGACAACGAACGGGTCGCTGGCTGGACACGTTATCTTCAAAATCATCCGACAACGGCAGAACGGATTAGTGTTCTCGATCTCCCTCATCATCCGCCACGGATCACCATGCCCGATCTTCACCGCTAGCACTCCATGCCCGATCTTCACCGCTAGCA
>JAGGYC010000082.1 GCA_021162745.1 Desulfuromonas sp.
AACCGGCGCGTAGCCATTAATACTGATTCATGGCCCGCTATGGTGTGGCCGGATTTCGATAATTTAACTTTATGTGAAAGAGGGTAAAGAGATGATTAAAAGAAGTATTGTGTTGCTCAGTTTTATTGTCGCCACGATGGTTTTGCAAGGTTGCGTTATGACCTCAACACCGTTTCAAGAGGCACAGATTCAATCCGATAAGGCGTTGATCTATGTCTATCGGCCTGAAAGTATAATTAGTCGTGGCATTCACTTCAGTGTCGTTGTCAACGAAACACAGACGATTGGGCCGCTGATCAATAACGCTTACATTCCTGTTTTCGTCAAGCCGGGCAGTGCACAGTTGGTTTTACAGAAGAATTCATTTCCCAAGGCAACCTTGGATGATGTGGTTTTCGATAATTTAAAAGCAGGGGCGACCTATTATATCAAGGCTAATCCTGCCATGTTCGGCGCCTATAAGTTGATTAAAATGGATGATGCTACTGGTCGTGCAGAGTTGAGTAAAGCCCTGTATTTTCAGGATAAAAGGTAGTTTTTCTCCTGACGATTAGTCATTAGAAAAGGGGATTCGCCTTGATGGGCGAATCCCCTTTTTTTTGCCGAACAGCCAAACAACAGACGACCCGGTTCGCTATGCGAAACCGGGTCGTCTGTGCAGTTAAATCGAGTTTTTTTGCAGGGCTGATTAACCCAAGCCGACCTCGGCGGCCAATTTTTTCCAGGCCGGCAGGCTGCGTTCGATAATCGCCTTGTCAATGCAGTAGGCGATACGGAAATAGCCCGGAGTGCCAAAGCCTTTGCCGGGAACCAGTAGAATGTTGTACTTCTGGGCCAGTTCGATAAATTTCACATCATCGGCCAGCGGTGATTTGGGGAACAGGTAGAAGCCGCCTTGGGGTTTCACCACCTCAAAGCCGAGGGCCGTCAGCTCCCGGTAGAACAGATCGCGTTTTTCCTCATAGGCACTGATATCGACACTGACGTGTTGCAGCTTGCTGACCAGTCGTTGAATCAGGGCCGGAGCGTTGACAAAGCCGAGGACACGATTACAGAAGATCGCTCCCTCCATAAAGAGATCGACATCCGCCATGGTCGGGTTAGCAGCCAGGTAACCGATCCGCTCACCGGGCAGGGCCAGGTCTTTGGAGTGTGAGGTGACAATCACCGAGTTCTGGATGCAGTTGAAGATACACGGCACCTCGACGTTGTCATAGGCCAGCCGGGCATAGGGCTCATCGGAGATCACATAGATGGTGGAGTTGAACTCATCCTGTTTACGCTTGAGCAGGAGACCGAGAGCCGTCAGATCTTCAGCCGGGTAGATCACGCCGGTGGGGTTGTTCGGCGAGTTGACGATGATCGCTTTGGTGTTGGCGGTGATCGCTTGTTCAATGGTGCCGATATCCAGTTGGAAGGTCTCTGGATTGGTCTCAACCACGGTGGCGACACCGCCATGGTTATCAATATAGAATTTATACTCAACAAAGAACGGGGCGAGGATGATCACCTTTTCGCCAGGGTTGAGCAGGGTTTTCAGTACCACGTTGAGAGCGCCACCGGCGCCACAGGTCATTACCACCTGAGAACCCGCGACTTGGCTGCCGCTACGTTCACTGAGGAACTCCGCCACGGCATTGCGTGTTTCATCATAACCGGCATTGCTCATATAGCGATGCATGCCCGGTTGCGGGTCGGCAGCTATTTTCTTCAGCTCGTCATGAAAGGCCTGGGGTGGTTCGACCGAAGGGTTGCCGATGGTAAAATCGAAGATATTCTCGGCACCAAATTGTTCTCTGAGTTGGGCTCCCTGTTCAAACATTTTACGAATCCACGAAGACTGCTCAATGCAGCTCTGAATTTTTGTTGCTATGGTCATGGGGATGTCTCCTTGATGACATAAAATAGATAGTGTAAACGACAGGGCGAGTCTAACGGTGGCAGGTGGTCGGGTCAAGGTCAATTTCCCGGTGGCTGTTAGAGCAATACAAGACGCCTACTGGAAATTGACCTTGCTTAACAACTGTGTTAGCGTCCACAGGATAAACTGCCATTCTGCCTGCCATGCAGGCGCTGATTGTTATTCCTACTACGATATAAAACGAGGTGTTCACTGGTGAGAGGCTTTCCCTGTAATGGGCGGATGTTGTCGAGGCTCGCTGTCTGTCGGCTGTTGCTTCTGCTCATTTTCTGTGTCGCTGTTTCCGGCTGTGCTATATCGCCACAGCCGCCAGCGCCTCAAGCCTCTGATATCTCGATCCCGCCTGAAAGCCAGGCCTTCTCCCATTATATTCATGCCCGCCTGCGGGTGATCGACGGTGATCTCGATGGAGCTGTTATTGAATTGCAACAAGCCATTGCCGTTGATGATCAGTCTCCTTATCTCCATGCTGCCCTCGCTTCACTCTATCTCGATCGCGGTCAAGCCGATCTTGCCCATGCCCAGTTGATGGCAGCGCTGCAATTGCAGCCGGATCATTTAACCTCGCAACTGTTACTGGCCGATGTGCTGCATAGTCAGGGTAAAACAGATCAGGCGATCACCACCTTTTTGCAGGTGCTCGACCAGCATCCCGAACTGCAAGAGGTCTACCTGCATGTCAGTCGTCTCTATGTCGATCAGCAAAAGCACGATTGTGCTCTTGCGATCCTCGAACAACTGACCACGCGCGATCCGCAGTCGATTGCCGGCTGGATGGAGCTGGCTCAGCTGCATCGTCTGCGTGGCGACAATCAACAGGCGGCAGTGGTTTATCGTCGGGTGATTGAGCTGCGTCCCGAGGCACGCCGGGCCTATCTTTTGCTCGGCCGTCTGTTGGAAAAGCATCAGCAGTATGACGAGGCGCTTACCCTCTACGACGAGGGCGCCCGACAAACCGACGACTGGCAATACTTTGATCACCTCGGCTCTTCATTATTGATCCAGCTGGAACGTTATCCTGAGGCTCTGCAGCGCATCGAGGCGATGTTGCAGCGCGATCCGTCCGATATCGAGGCCTTGACCAAGCAGGGTTATGTCTATCTCGAACAGCAGCAGTGGATCAATGCCGAGCAGTCTTTCCGCCAGGCCTTGCCCTATCAGCCGGTCTCCAACCAGCTGTTTTTCTGGTTGGCCTATGTGCTTGAACAGCAGCAGCGCTGGGAAGAGTCGGCGTCGTTCTACCTGATGGTAGAACATCCGCCCCTGCTGAAAAAACAGGCCTTGCAGCATCTCGCGACCGTCTATCATAAGAATGGTCAATTGGAGCAATCGGTAGCGGTGCTGGAACAGCTGCTGGAACTGGACGATTCACAGATCGACCTCTACCTGCAATTGGCCGCCATTTATCAGTCGATGGACCAACCCCGGCAGGCATTACGGACGCTGGCATGGGGGGTAAATAATAATCCTGAGCAGCCTGATTTGTACTACGCTCAAGGGGTGCTCTATGAACAACTGGGTGATCGGGTCAAGATGGAAGAGGCCATGCGCCAGACCATTGCCCTCAAAGGGAGCCATGTCGGAGCCCTTAATCATCTCGCTTATACCTATGCCGAAATGGGGCAGCATCTCGAAGAGGCGCTACAGATGGCTCAAACTGCTGCTGGGTTGGCTCCTGTCGGTGCGGTACTGGATACCCTGGGTTGGGTTTACTACCGGATGGAACTCTATCCGCAGGCCCGGAAACCGTTGGAGCAGGCGGTCAAAAAAAGCCCTGACGATCCGTTGATCAGAGAACATCTCGGTGACCTCTACCGCGTGCTGGGCCTGGTCGATCTGGCACGCCAGGCCTACGCTGCTGCTCTGGCGCATACCCCGGACAATGAAGCCTTGGCCACTAAACTGAAGGGACTGCAACCATGAGACACCTCTTTGCTGCGTTGCCAACATTGCTTCTCTGCTCGATATTGTCCGTGCTTCTCAGTGGCTGTGCCGGGCGGCCAAGTCCCAGTGTGCAGTGCGTTGGGGACTGCGAACAGCTGTTAAACCGCTTACAACAGACACAGTACAGTCACCGGGCGCTCAGTGCCCTGGCTGAAGTAAAAATAGAGCAGGGCGATAAAAACTGGTCATCGACCCAGGGGCTATTGGTTCAGCAACCGAATCGGTTGCGCTTTGATGCGATCAACTTTTTCGGTCAATTGCTGTTTCAGATGGCTGTCGATGGCCCGCGCTTGCACGCCTACGTGCCCTCGGAGCGTCAGCACTATACGGGTGATGCCACGCTACAGAATGTGCAGCGTTTTACCGGCCTGCCGCTGGCGGTGATTGATCTGGTGGCACTGTTACTTAAAACCCTGCCGCCCGGTGTCCTTGAAGCAGCTGAACCGATTGTCACCGAACAGGGGCTTGATTTGCAACTGGCTCCCGGCGTGATCTATTCGTTAACCTTCCATGGTGAGCAACTGGTCGCTATTACTCACACGGTTGACGATTATATTCTCTATCAGGTGAACTACGGCGAGGCACTGGATGATGTCGATTTCCCGCGTCGGATTGAATTGCGGGTACCGATGAATGATCTGCGGGTGGTGCTTAAACTGGAAGATGTTGAGTTGAATCCACAGCTGACAGCACAACGGTTTCAATTAACGATACCGGCAGGGGCCGTGTTAACTCCCCTGGACGAAATGGAATAGCCGCGATGAATAGAAAGGTTGCAATGTATAGGCTGTGGATGATTTTGTTGCTGATGTTCTTGATCATGGTGACGGCTTGCCGTCAGCAGGATGTGCTGCCGGAAACGAGCAGCGATGACAAAACGCCGGTGGTCGGCGATACCATCATCATGGGCACCATTGGCGATGCCAGCAATCTGCTGCCCATGTTGTCCACCGATGCCTCATCCTCCGAGGTGTCAGGCCATATCTATAATGGCCTGATTCGCTACGACAAGGATCTTAACTTTGAAGGTGATCTGGCCGAATCGTGGCAGGTCTCCGACGATGGACTGGAGATTGTGTTTCATCTGCGTAAAGGGGTTACCTGGCACGACGGCGCGCCGTTTACCTCCGCCGATGTGCTGTTTACCTATCAGCTGCTGATCAACCCCGATACCCCAACCGCTTATTCCGAACGCTACAAGCGGGTGAAAGAGGCCCTGGCGCCCGATCCCTATACCTTCATCGTCCGTTATGAGCAGCCGCTGGCCTCGGCCTTGATCAGCTGGGGGATGGGGATCCATCCCAAGCATCTGCTCGAAGGCAAGGATATCGCTACCAGCCCCTTGGCGCGTCATCCTATCGGCACTGGTCCCTACCTCTTTGCCGAATGGCTGCCGGGGGAGAAGATCGTCCTCGAGCGCAACGAACACTACTTTGAGGGCGCACCTAACATCAAGCGCATCCTTTACCGCATCATTCCTGATCCCACCACCATGTTTCTGGAATTGCAGTCCGGCGGTCTGGATCAGATGGGGCTGACGCCGCTACAGTATGCACGCCAGACCGAGGCTCCGGCTTTTGCTCGCCGGTTTAACAAGTACCGTTATCCGGCCTTTGCCTATACATATCTCGGCTACAATCTCAAGCGGCCCATGTTTCAGGATCTGCGAGTGCGTCAGGCCTTGACTTACGCCATCAACAAGCAGGAACTGGTCGATGGCGTGTTGCTTGGCTTAGGCCAGGCGGCCAACGGCCCCTATAAACCCGGCAGCTGGCCCAATAATACGGCGATCAAACCCTATCCCTACGATGTCGAGCGGGCCAAGCAGTTGTTGACCGAAGCGGGATGGATCGATAGCGATGGCGATGGCGTGCGTGATAAGAATGGTCAACCGCTGGCATTTAATATCATTACCAATCAGGGCAATGATCAACGGATTAAATCGGGCGAAATCATCCAGCGCCGCTTTCAACAGGTGGGGGTTGAGGTGAAGCTGCGGGTGATCGAATGGGCCTCCTTGCTCAAGGAGTTTATTCACCCCGGCAACTTCGATGCCACCATTATGGGCTGGACGGTGCCCATTGATCCCGATGCCTATAACGTCTGGCATTCGAGTAAAACCGGCCCCGGTGAGCTCAACTTCATCGGCTTCAAAAACGCGCGGGTCGATGAACTGCTGGAGCAGGGGCGCTCCACCTATGATCAGGCCGAGCGCAAACGACTCTATGACGAATTCCAGCAAATTCTTGCTGAGGAGCTGCCTTATACATTTTTGTTTGTTCCCGATGCGCTGCCGGTGGTGGCACGTCGTTTCCGCGGCATTGAAGAAGCGCCCAGTGGCATCATGCATAACTTTATCCGTTGGTATGTTCCGACCAGCGAGCAGAAGTATTTAAGGTAGGAGAGGGGCTGATGTTATTTTATCTATCAAAACGACTGGTGATGATGGTACCGCTGCTGTTGGGCATCACCCTGATCTCTTTTGTGGTGATCCACCTTGCCCCCGGCGAACCCACCGATATGCAGACCGAGCTCAACCCTGACGCCGGGGTGGAACTTAAGGAGCGGCTGCGCGCCCAGTACGGCCTCGATCAGCCGCTGCATGTACAATACGGTCAGTGGGTGACGCGACTGGTCAAACTCGACTTTGGCACCTCCTTTTCCCAGGATCGCCGCCCGGTGTGGGATAAGATCGTCGAGCGGCTGCCGATCACCATCCTCATCAATGTGCTGTCCATCAGTTTGATTCTGATGGTGTCGATCCCGATTGGTATCCTCTCGGCCACCAAACGCAATTCCACCTTCGATCGTGTGACCACCCTGTTTGTGTTCATCGGCTTCGCCACCCCCTCATTCTGGCTGGCACTGCTGCTGATGGACTACCTCGGTGTCTATCTTGGCTGGTTCCCCATCTCCGGCATCAAATCCCTCGGCTATGACTACCTGACCACCGGTGGCCAGATCTGGGATGTGATCCATCATCTATTTTTACCGGTGATGGTGTCCGCCTTTGGAGGCCTGGCCGGATTCTCGCGCTACATGCGTTCCAACATGCTCGAAGTGATTCAGCAGGATTATATCCTCACCGCTCGCGCCAAGGGCCTCAGTGAGCGGGTGGTGATCGGCAGGCACGCCCTGCGTAACGCCCTGTTACCGCTCATCACTATTCTCGGCCTGTCGGTGCCGGGGTTGATTGGTGGCAGTGTTATCTTCGAGAGCATCTTTGCTATCCCTGGCATGGGTAAGCTGTTTTACGATGGGGTGATGATGCGCGATTATCCGCTGATTATGGGGATCCTAGTGATTGGTGCGGTGTTGACGCTGGTGGGTAATATGCTGGCCGATGTGGGCTACGCCATGGCTGATCCGCGGATTCGGAATCGGTAGCTACGAAGGCTTTCAGGGTGTTAAAAAAGATGGTAAGGTGTTACCTGTGAACACTAACTGTAGAGGATGCGAATATGGCGACATCGACGACATCAGTCAAACTTGACGACGATTTAACAGAGCGTAGCGAAAATCTCGGGGGCAAGCCCCCGAGATTTTCGCTACGCTCTGTTAAACTTTAGCTGTGTGTACGTGCTATGATTTGGCACTAAATCTCTATCCACTTGACTTGCCATGGTTTTTTGTTGCAAAATGATGTGATGTAAACCGCTTTTCAGGGGGAGATAATCATGTTAGACGCTATGGGCACTGCTGTTTCTG
>JAGGYC010000059.1 GCA_021162745.1 Desulfuromonas sp.
CCACTTTTTTGATTAAGTAAAAAGTAGATGGGGAAGAGCTCTCATCCTTGCCCCCTTTGGGGGCAAGGTAAGGTATCCCCTTCAAGGGGTAATCAAAACCGGCCCCTCTGGGGTCGGATGTTTATTGGTGTTGATCAGTGTTGCCGACGTTGCCCAAGCGCAAAGTATTGATGACCTGCGGCAATCGGTGGTTAAGATCTATAGCCAGTATAATCGCTGCAACTATCATGAACCCTGGCAGAAATATGGGCAGCGCCTGATCAGTGGTACCGGAACCGGTAGTGCAACATTTTCTCCGTGATCTGGACGATGGGCGCTGCGACGGCACTCCTGATCTCGGTATCACCATGCAAAAGATGGAGAATCCCGATCTGCGTCGGCGCTATCGATTGAGCCCTGAGCAGACCGGTGCCCTGATCAGTCGCATCTATCCCGGTTCCTTTGCGCAAGGGCGCTTAGCCATTGGCGACGTGGTGTTGCAGATTGACGGCAAAGCGATTGAAAACGATGGCACCATTGAATTTCGCCCAGCTGAGCGGACTTTTCTCGGTTATGCTGCCCAGAAAAAACAGCTGGGTGAGGTGGTAGCAAGCTTGAGGTTGATGTCTCATTGACACAGGTGATTAATTTCAATCGGTTGATTCCTCATTTACAGTACGATCAGGCCCCTGATTATCTTATTGCCGGAGGGCTGGTTTTTTCACCGTTGACCAGTTGGCCGCAGCAACGCAGCGGGTTCTTGAGCGTTATCAAATCCCCTCAGCATATCCTTTGAATTCTATAGAGTAAAATCTTTGGCCAGCCGCCAGCCCTGTTCGGTCTTGATCAACTTATGTTTTTCATGGCGCGGCAGGCGGTCGCCCGCTTTAAACTGCCCGTATTGCATCAATTGGCCAAGTATTTCCATTCCAGCGCCCAATGCTGCCAAGGGCGATTGACTGCTCTGTTCCTTGAGCTCAGCGGTTAATTCATCCAACCCTTTACGAAATACCAGATCGTACTGTACTTCGGCAATATAGGTGCTCTCATCCACGCTGACGCCGTTGAGTTTGTGAAAGTTTTCCAGGGCAAAGATCTTTTCTCCGCCCTGGTGCAATACCGATTTTGCCACCTGAATCTTGATTTCGCTATCGCTCGGTATTGAGGTGCACGCGGTAAGTATTATAAGTAGCAGGACGAATAGAATATTGCGCATGGGGAACTCCTGGTGAGTTTAGAAGATAATTGAGTCGGAATCACCGCTGTCGATACAGACCCGGTTACGCCCCTGTTGCTTGGCGGCGTAGAGCTGATGGTCAGCCGTGGCGATGGCGGCATCGATCTCACCGGCAGGGCAGACGCAGACACCAATACTCATGGTGATGGTCAATGGACCGCTGGATAAGGGAACCGGAGTCTGTTCAATGACCTGGCGCAAGATGTCAAATTGCTGGAAGATCTGATTGTTGTTGAGATTGCAACACAAGACACAGAACTCTTCCCCACCGAAGCGTGAGATGAGTTGTGTGGCGGGGATATGTTCTTTCAATAATGAGGCTACATGCTTTAAGGCGACATCGCCTGCATCGTGACCATAGGTGTCATTGACTTTTTTGAAGAGATCAATATCCAGTATGGCAACCCCCATCTGTTGTGAACTTTTGATGAGCTTGGGAGCCTGTTCAAAAAAGAACCGTCGGTTGTGTAATCCTGTTAAAAAATCGCGGTAGGAACTCTCTTTGATCTGCTGAATGTGGTCAATGGTATCGAGGTTCTGGTTGATGCGGCAATAGAACTCTTCGGCAAAAAACGGCTTGGAAATAAAGTCGTTGGCACCGTATTTGAGAAATTTTGCCGAAATCTGATGATTGTCCTGTGCTGAAAGGCCGATGATAACCACATCGTTCTTGCTGTGTTTGCGGCGGATGGTTCTGGTCAGTTGAAAACCGTCCATGTCGGGCATATTGTAATCGGTGACAATCAGCTGGATGTCCGGGTTTTGCTTGAGAATCTCCAGTGCCTGAGTGCCATTTTCAGCGGTCAGTACCGGAAAACGGTGGATTTCCAGCAGTTGGCTGATCAGGTCGCGCACCAGCGGCGAGTCATCGACAACCAGAACCTTGATCCGTGGATTCTTCTCTAGCCGTTTTGCCTGAGCGACAATATAACTGAGGCTGTCGGGACCCTCCTTGAGTACATAATCAACCACCCCCTTGTTCCAGATGCTCTGATGTAATGTCACATCGAAATTGGAGGTAAAGACAATGGATGGAATCCCCTTGCTGACCGCGTAGTCAACCACCTCGCCCGATTCGGCATCGGGGAGATTCAGGTCGAGAAGGGCAACGGATAAGCTATCCGCCCGCTCATCCATGATCTGTTTGGCTTCGGCAAAGGATGTAACCCAGATGGTGGGTTGAGAAAGCTGGCGCTGGATGTTTTTTTGTACCAGAAGGCCGAACATGCGGCTGTCTTCAACGATTAGAACAGTAGACATAGTTCTTGTTCCCGATGGCTGGCGGCGATAGGGCTGGATGGATTTTGCCGACATGTTGTCGGAGGATAACTGGGCCGCTTCGTCGTGGCTCAGGTTGATGTCGCTGTCTGTTGAACAAATTCAACCGTGACACTTTGCAAATCGTGTAGTGCACTGATGTCGACGGTGATATTAAAGGTGCCGGTCTGGCCGTGATGGAACAGCTGTTGATCGTTGACTTCGGTTTCTATGGCATGGACCACGGTGTTGTTTTTGTCAATGAGGTAGAGGATAGCGTAACCGCGAACCGAAGAAAAACTCTGGTTTTTTATCCCGCCACAGACATCAATAATCTGACCATCCTCTGTTGCACCGGCACTGAGATCAACCACCTGAAACCGGTTGAAATGCGCAGTTGTTGCCGCTGCTGCCGGCAGCGCAATGATGGCCGTAAACAGGCTGCCGATGAGCAACATAATGGCAAGAAAAAGTAGGCTTGTTTGTGTTTTCACTGTTGCCTCAGTCGGTTAGTTGGGGTGCAATAAATCGCTCTGCGGTGGGTGCCCCCGGCTGAAAGCAGCAGACGATCTTCATATAAACCGATTCAGTATAGCCTTTAACGAGGTTTAGCTCAAGGGCCTAGTGGTACGGGTCACGACACAAAAAGGCGCCCCATGGCGGGACGCCTTTTTAGCCTGCAGGTTGATGTTGAATCCTATTAGCGGCCACTCTTTTCAAGGAACTTATAATAATCACCGCCGGTACTCAAAATCAGGCGATTATTTTTTCCAACAGTGACCTGATACGATTCCAGGGTGCGTAGAAACTGATAGAAATCCGGTTCCTGGTTATAGGCGGCGGCGTAGATGGTCGTTGCTTTGGCGTCGGCATTACCACGCACCTCTTCAGCCTGACGATACGATTCTGAGCTGATTTTCTTCAGCTCTTTCTGCATCTGGCCGAGGATGTCCGCTTTTTCCCCCTCCCCTTCGGAGCGGTACTGGGCGGCCACCTTGTTTCGTTCAGAGATCATCCGCTCATAGACCCGTTTACGTACCTGCTCAACATAGTTGATCCGCTTGATCTGGACATCGATCAATTCAATGCCGTATTCCGGGGTGCTGAGTTGAGCCTGGGCAAGGATGTCATCAAGAATTTTATCGCGTCCTACCTGTTCACGGTTGAGGTCGATGGATGCATCAACCGCTGTGTCTTGCAGATCAGCAGGGGGCAGGTAGTCATCGCCTCGTACCAGTTCAGTCAGCAGGTGTCCGGAAACCGAGTCACGTACGACGGAGTCAATAATATCGTCGAGGCGACTCTGCGCCCCGCGCTCGGTGGCGACGGTAGTGAAAAAGAGGAGCGGGTCAACGATCCGCCAGCGGGCGGTGGTATCGACCCAAATGTATTTTTTGTCACTGGTGGGAATCTGATTCGGATCGGCATCCCAGTTGAGAATCTGCTTGGAAAAACGGTGAACCTCCTGCATGACAGGAATCTTAAAGTGCAATCCGGCATTACGGATTTTACCGACGGGCTTACCAAATTCGGTAACCAGAGCCTGTTCCGCTTCGTTGACGACAAAAAAGACACTTTGCCCGGCGAGCAGGGCAAGAATAACCAGTGGGAGTATCAGTCGTTTCATTTGGCACCTCCCGTCAGCGCGTCTTTACGCAATGGCAATAGCGGCAATACACCGGAATTTTTGTCGTCGATTATGTACAGTTCCTCAACACGTGGCAGCACCTTGTCCATGGTTTCCAGATAGAGGCGCTGGCGTGTAACCTTGGGAGCCTTGCGGTACTCCTTGACCAGGGCGTTGAAACGTTCGGCCTCACCCTTGGCGCGGTTGATCCGCTCCAGGGCATAACCTTCGGCTTCGAGAATACGGCTGCTGGCCACACCGCGGGCCTTGGGCACTTCGCGGTTGTACTGCTCACGGGCCTGAAAGATCAGGCTTTCTTTCTGCTGTTCCGCTTCGTTAACTTCATTGAAGGCTGCTTTGACCTGCTCCGGCGGATTGACGTCCTGGAATTTGACCGTAACGATGCGGATGCCGATATCGTAGCTGTTGAGGATTTTTTGCAGATCGTCTTCAACCTTCATGGCCAGATCTGCACGCTCGGTGGTAAGAACCTGGGCGACATTGGAGTTGCCGATCACCCGGCGAACGACTGCTTCGGACAGATCGCGGATGGTGGCGCGCGGATCAGCAATATTGAACAGAAATTTTTCCGGTTCAATAATCTGATACTGAACAATCCATTCGATATCACTGACGTTGAGGTCGCCGGTCAGGGTCAACGATTCTTCGCTGAAGTTGCGGCTACTGTAGGTGGTGCGCACTCCGGCCTGTTCGGTACGGAAGCCGAACTCCTCCTTGAGAACACGACCGGTTTTCACCCTATAGACCTCGTCGATGCCAAAGGGCAGTTTCATGTGAAGCCCCGGCGAGGCAGTACCGATGGAACGGCCCAATCTCAACCGCACGCCGGTTTCTTCGGTGTCGACTTTGTAGAACGCACTTTTGGCACCAGTGAGCACCAGCAAAAAAATGATCACGGTCAGAATCAGTTTCTTGGGTGGTCCACCGCTGTTCTTAATCTTTTGGGCCGCCATGCGCAATGCTTGCTCCAGCGGGTCTTGCCGTGGTTCCCATGGACTTTGTGACATCCGTGGTCCTCCTTCATGTGAGAATCAGATGTGCGGTGGGGTTATCCCACCTCATTGTAAATACGGGCACGAAATTCGACCCCCAGCTGTTTGGCCACGGCGGCACAGGCATTGATATCAATACCGGGAACGGTTACGGCTGAGGCGGTGACGGCTGGGATATAATCTGGGGCTTGGCGGATAAACTCCTTAACTGCGTTGTAGCCGGCTTCTTTGAAACTCGACTGGCAGATCTGCTGGTAGTGCTCGGCATCAGCGGCATTGAGGGAGATGGAGATCTCATCCACCAAGCCCTGTAGTTCCGGCAGAATGTTGCGACCATGGACCAAGTTGGCCTGACCGTCACTGTTGATGCGCACCTTAATATTCCGTTCTTTCAGCCAACGGGCAACCTGTATGACCAGATCCAAGCGGAGCAATGGTTCACCGTAACCGCAGAACACCACCTCTTCGTAACCGCTGGGATCACCAATGGCGGCGATCACTTCATCAAAACCGGGTTCGTGATCGAGTTTGAGCTGATGTCCTTTGACATTGAAGTCGCGGAACTTGGCACAGAAGGTACAGCGATTTGTGCAGCGGTTGGTGATGTTGAGATACAGCGAGTTGCGGATGCGGTAGGCGATTTTGCTGGCCTGATCCACCTGGCCGACGCCGAATAACTGGTGGGCGTTAAGGCTGGTGATGCGGGCGACATCGGTCAGGGTCAGCCCCTTGACCTCGGCGACCATTTCGGCGGTTTTAACCACATACGCCGGTTCGTTGCGCTTGCCACGCCAGTCTTGTGGCGACAGATAGGGGCAGTCGGTTTCGACGAGAATTCGTTCTGTTGGAATGGTCAGTAACACATCACGCATGGCTTGGTTTTTTGGATAGGTGATGGTGCCGGTGAACGACAGGTAGAAACCCAGCTCCATACATTCTTTAGCCATCTGGGCATCGCCGCTGAAGCAGTGCAGCACGCCGCTGACACTGGCGGCATCCTCCTGGCGAAGAATCTCCAACACGTCGGCGTGGGCATCGCGGTCGTGGACAACGATGGGCAATTGACACTGTTTGGCCAGTTCGATCTGTTGGCGAAATGCCTGTTGCTGTTGATCATGGGGGCAGTGGTTGCGGTAGTAGTCAAGACCGATCTCGCCGATGGCTACCACTTTAGGATGGCTGGCCAGTTGACGCAGTTCCTCAATAACTTCAGCGGTGGCCGTGGCGGCATCGTGGGGGTGAATGCCGACGGTGGCATAGATGCCACCGTAATGTTGGGCCAATTCGACGCTGGCGCGGGAACTGGCCAGATCACAACCGACGGTGATGATGCTGTGAACACCGTGCTCTGCGGCGCGTTGGATCACCTGTTCCAGATCGTCCTGAAAACGGTCGCCATCGAGATGGGCATGACTATCGACCAGAGAGGGGGGCTGCATGATCACTCCTGAGAAAAAAGGGTGCCTGGGCACCCTTTTTGGTGGAAAATGTTGGAGAGTAGAAACTAGCTCTCTTCAATACGCGGGAACATCGGTGCCGCTTTTTCAATGGTGATGCCGGCGCTCAGACCGCCCCATTGATCCTGGTCATCCAACTGTAGATTATTTGAATCTTGGGCAAGGATCTCCATGATACGTGCTCCGGTGTCGGGCATAAACGGGGCAACCAGCAAGCCGATGAGACGTATCGCTTCAAGCAGGTTGTACATGACGGTGCCGAGACGATCTTTTTGAGCATCATCTTTGGCCAGTGCCCATGGTGCCGAATCGTCGATGTATTTATTGGCGCTGCTGATCAGTTCCCAGATGCTGAGCAGAGCTTTGTTAAAGGCCAGATCGTTCATCTGTTTATCGATCAGGGCCAGCTTGGCTGGAAACTGGTCGATAAACGGTCGGTCGAGTTCATCCGCGGCACAGGGCTGCGGCAGGGTGCCGCCGAAATATTTGTTGACCATCGCCGTCGAACGGCTGACCAGATTGCCGAGATCGTTGGCCAGGTCGGAGTTGATGCGATGCACCAGCGATGTGTGGGAGAAGTCACCATCGAGGCCGAACGGAACCTCGCGCAGCAGGAAGTAGCGGATCGGATCGATACCGTACTTGTCGACCAGCATGTTGGGTTCAACGACATTCGCCATGCTCTTGCTCATCTTCTTGCCTTCAACGGTCCACCAGCCGTGGGCGAACACTTTTTCCGGCAGAGGCAGACCGGCGGCCATGAGGAAGGTTGGCCAGTAAACGGCATGGAAACGGAGGATATCTTTACCGATGACATGGACGTTGGCCGGCCAGAAATTTTTAAAATTACCCTGTTTGTCGTCAGGATAGCCAAGGGCGGTGATGTAGTTGTTGAGGGCATCGAACCACACATAGATCACATGCTTATCGTTGCCGGGCACCGGGATCCCCCACGAGAAACTGGTGCGGGAGATCGACAGGTCACGCAATCCTTCGCGGATAAAACTCAGTACTTCATTTCGGCGTGAACGCGGCTGGATGAACTTAGGATTTTTTTCAATATGATCAAGTAGCTGCTGTTGATATTTACTCATGCGGAAAAAGTAGGACTCTTCTTCCAGTTTGTCCGTCGGGCGACCGCAATCGGGGCAGCAGCCGTCGATAAGCTTGGTCTCCGTCCAGAATGTTTCGCAGGGGGTGCAGTACCAGTCTTCGTATGAACCGAGGTAGATATCGCCCTGTTCCTCGATCTGGGTGAAAATCTTTTGCACGCCCTCTTTGTGTCGTTGCTGGGTGGTGCGAATAAAGTCGGTATTGTTGATATTGAGCTTTTGCCACAGTGCCTCAAAGCGCTGCATCACCCGGTCCGCCAGTTCCAACGGTGTTTCACCGGCTGCCAATGCGGCCTTTTCAACCTTCTGTCCGTGTTCATCTGTTCCGGTTAGGAAGAACACCTCGTAACCGCGTGCTTTTTTATAGCGGGCGAGGACATCGCAGGCCAGGGTTGTATAGGCGTGACCGATATGTGGAACGTCGTTGACGTAATAGATCGGCGTAGTGATGTAAAATTTCTTGTCCATGGTAGCTCCTGCTATGATTTGCGCGGCGGTCGGCGACGACTACGACTGCGACGTTTATTGGGTTTGTTCTCGGTTGTATTTTCAGTGCGTGCTTTATCCTCAGCATTTTTAGCTGTTGGTGTCGGTGTTTGTTGGGGCGGTTTTCCATCCCCTTTTTTTGCAGGCCGTGGTGGACGTTGAGACCGCTTGCCTCCCTCACCGGATGGGGTCGGTTTCTTGTGGCGGGATGGACGCCCTTCGCCTGGTTTGGCAGTACGTCCTTCACCCGGCTTAGTGGCACGTTCGTCTCCCTGTTTGGTATTTCGGCCATCGCGGCCAGGGCGAGATTCTCCCCCCTTGTTGCGTGGTGGGCGGTTTCCTCTGCCGTCAGCCTTTTTTGCCGGTTTTCCTGCTTTGCGCGTGTCTGTCGATTGTTCTTCCGTTTTCGAGGCTTTTGCTTTGCCTCTGTCGTCAGCTTTGGCGTGTATTTTGCCGGGCCCCTTGTCTCTGGAAAGATCGCTCAACGGCACATGCTGGATCACCTTGCCATTGCAACGTAATGTGACTGTCTGGCTCAATATCTGCGATGAAAGAACCTCTGCCGGTTGACCATCAACCGTGACTTTAGTCCCTTGTTTTGGCAGTTGTTTGCTCATTTTGCAGTAGGTGTTGTATTCATAACCAAGACAGCACAGCAGGCGTCCGCACTGACCGGAGATTTTTGTTGGGTTGAGCGCCAGCCCCTGCTGCTTGGCCATCCGTACCGAGACGGGGTGGAAATCGGTCAGGAAGGTGCCACAGCAGAGTTCTCGCCCGCAGATGCCGATACCGCCAATCAGCTTGGCCTCATCACGGACACCAATCTGACGCATTTCTATACGGGTATGGAAGCTATGGGCGAGATCCTTGACCAGTTCCCGAAAATCAACCCGGCCATCGGCAGTGAAATAGAAGATGATTTTTGAGCCGTCAAATAGGTATTCGGCTTTGACCAGTTTCATCGGCATTTTGCGCTGGCGTATACGCTCAAAACAGTGGTCGTAGGCTTCTTTTTCTTTTGAGGCACTGATCCGCGCCATGGTTTGGTCGGCTTCGGTTGCGAGGCGGAGGATTTTTTTCAGGTCCTGTGGCAGCTCTTTCTTGGCCACAGTACGGGGAGGACGAGCAATGGCGCCGAGCGCTCGGCCACGGTTCGTTTCGACGACAACGGTGTCCCCCTGTTGCAGATCCAATCCATTGGTGTCGAAATCGTACTGTTTGCCCGCCGAACGAAACTTGACGGTGGCAATCACTTTTCCGTCAGCCACCGGGGATGGCTCCTGGGGGGTAGTCTCTATAGTCATGTTGTTTCTTTATATGTTGTTGATAGACCCTTAGTTGTCATGGCTGGACAGTGCCGACAAAACAGAGAGCCTGTATCAGTAGAATTTAGTTAGTATCACTAGTAATTTTCCAACTTAACGTATTCGTTGCCGTCAGGCAACGTCTTAGTGTGTTGGAGTGTGGATTACAGCTGTGAGCGTGATGCTTGATCGCCGCAAGGGCCTTGGGTCAGCTGAATCAACAAGCGTTCCATGGCCAGTTGGCGATTGACATTGCGTTGTAGATGATAGCGGCAATCGAGGATTGCTTCCAGTTTGTGCTGGATTGAGAGAGGTGTTTCCTTGGCCGCGTGTTGGCGGATGCGCTCCTGCATGTCGATGTTGGTCAACAATGAACTGGATCCCTGGCTGACGATGAGAAAAATGTCGCGGTAGCAGCTGAGAAGAACACTGGTTAAGTCGTCCAGCTGCTCCTTGTCCGCCGCCCATTTTTCGGCCAGCTCAAGCATCGGTACAATACTGCCGACGGAGAGGGCACTCAATGATTTAAAAACCTCTTTGCGCTGTTCAATGTAGAAGTCGCGATCACTGCCCAGGGCTTTTTTCAGACTGCCCTCGGAAAGGGCGGCAAGAACCTGGCACTGGGTATCGTCAATCTGTTGTTGGCTGAGTACCTTGGCGATCATGCTCTGCTCAAGACGTGCAAAGGGCAGTTGCTGACAACGGGAGCGGATCGTTTCGAGGACCATGTCAGGGTGGGCACTGATGAGGATCAGCATCACTTCGGCGCGCGGCTCTTCCAGGGTCTTGAGTAGCGCATTGCCCGCTGCTGGATTGAGGCGGTCGGCGTCGTCGATGATGCAAACGCGGCGCGGTGCTTCCAGGGGCGGATGGGCCAGTTCTTTTTGCAACTGGCGAATGGCGTCAATCTTGATTGCCGTGCCGTCTGTTTCAACGATGTGCAGATCGGGGTGGTTGTTGTGATCGATTCGACGACAGCCGGAACAGGTGCCGCAACCGGTTTGCTTTTCGCAGAAAATTAGTCGAACAACAGCGATCGCCATCAGGCGCTTGCCGATCCCCTCTGCGCCGGTGAACAGATAGGCATGGGCCATGCGTTGATTGTTCCAAGCTTGGCGTAGCAGTTTTTTTTGTTGTTCATGGCCGATAATGTTGGCAAAAGTCATGGGTTGACTACCTGTGATTGACGAGGGGTGGGATGGCATCAATAATTCGCTTGGCGACGGCAGAGCTGTCGCCGCTGGCATCAATGGTTGTTATCCGTTGCGGGTATTGATCGGCCAATTGCAGGTAGGCGTGGCGGATGCGCTGGTGGAATTCGAGGGATTCTTGTTCAAAGCGATCCTCGTTTATGTCGCTGTTGTCGGCATTTCGTTGTCGGGCACGCCCTAGGCCGATCTCAACAGGGAGATCGAGTAATAATGTCAAATGGGGGGTGACGCCTTGGCAGGCATAGTGGTTGAGTTGCTCGATCGTGGCGATATCCAGTGCTCGACCATAGCCCTGGTAAGCAACGGTCGCATCACAAAAGCGATCACAGAGTACAGTTTTGCCGGCACTCAATGCCGGCTTGACCACTTCGGCGATATGTTGAGCGCGTGCCGATGCGTAGAGCAGGAGCTCTGTTTCGGGAACCATGGCGCTATTCTCGGCATCGAGTAGAATGGCGCGGATTTTGTCGGCGATGGCGCAGCCTCCCGGTTCGCGGGTTTCGACGACCTCCACCCCCTGTTGACGCAGATGGTTGGCCAGTCGGGAAATCTGTGTGGTTTTACCACAGCCCTCTATCCCCTCAAATGTGATGAAAAACCCCATTGTTTTTTATGTTATCCCTTATTGGTTTGTGCATCGAGATTAATATGTGTGGTAAACAGCTCACCTATTATAAAGAGTGCTGTTGATGAAGCAAGGGAAAAGCAGTGCCGGTTGCTGTGTAGAATTGTCGTGTTCGCCATTGCGTTATGGTGGTTGTTTGCGTATAGTTAAAAGTTTATTGACTGGCAGGGAGAAGTGGTGTGGACGACGATAACTTATTGACCGATTTTCAACAGCGACTGGGCTATCAGTTTATCGATCCGATGTTGCTGAAACACGCCCTGGTTCATCGATCCTACGCGAACGAGCAAATTCGTGATCCTGCCGCCTGTAATGAGCGCCAGGAATTTCTTGGCGACGCTGTGCTTGATCTGGTGATAGCGGACTTTCTTTTTCATGCCTATCCTGATCTTCCAGAAGGTGAGTTGTCACGAATTCGTTCGGAATTGGTGAGTGCGCGTGCGCTGGCAAAACTGGCCCGCCACTTGAGCCTTGGTCCCTGTTTGTATCTGGGCCGTGGCGAATATCGCAGTGGCGGACAGGATAAAGACAACCTTCTCGCCGATGCGTTGGAAGCCGTTTTCGGGGCGATTTTTATCGATTCCGGCTGGTCTGCGGCGCGTCGTGTGTTGGTTGCCTTGTTTGAAGGGACAGCGATCCAGGCGGCGACGGGACAGTCTCAAGATTATAAGACCCGTTTTCAGGAGTTAGCTCAGGCGCGATACGGACAGGCGCCGACCTATGAGCTGGTTGCGGCTGAGGGCCCGGATCATCAGCGTGAATACAGTGTGGTGGTGTCCTGTGATGGACAACAGCTCGGCCAAGGTCGGGGCGGGAGCAAAAAAGCTGCTCAACAGCAGGCGGCTTGTGAAGCTTTGCAGTTTTTAGGTGCTGAAGAATGTGGGATAGTAGATCCTGATCAGGGAGAAAAATAACGTGCAAGAACAGCAGTTTAAATCTGGATTTGTTTCCATTGTCGGTCGGCCAAATGTCGGCAAATCGACCTTGTTGAATCAGATCCTTGGACAAAAAATTGCCATTACGGCAAACAAACCACAAACCACCCGTAATCGTATTCTCGGTATTCATACCACCGATGATGCCCAAGTGTTGTTCCTCGATACTCCGGGGATTCACAAAGCGACGGGAAAACTGAACAAATATATGGTCGATCAGGCTCTTTCAGCCTGTCGCGGCGTTGATGTGGTTCTGTTTCTGGTTGAAGCAACGGATCGTGTTGGTGGCGGCGATGATTATATCCTCGATATCCTGGCCCAGAGTGATATCCCGGTGGTGCTGGTGATCAATAAAGTGGATCTGGTCGAGAAGGAAAAGTTGTTGCCGCTGATTGCTCAGTATGTGCAACGCTTCGACTTTAAAGAGATCATTCCATTGTCGGCATTCACCGGCACAGGGGTTGATCGGCTGGTTCCCATGGTGAGCAAGATGCTTCCAGGGGGGCCGTTGTACTATCCGGAAGAGATGGTGACCGATTTGCCGGAGCGCTTCATTGTTGCTGAGATGATCCGTGAGCAGATTCTGCGCAGAACCCACCAGGAAGTCCCCTACGGAGTTGCCGTTCAGGTGGAGACCTTTGAAGAGCGTCCAGGTAAAAACCTGATTGCCATCCAGGCGGTTGTTTATGTCGGGCGCGATGCGCACAAGAGAATTCTGGTCGGTAAGGGCGGCAGTATGATCCGCTTGCTGGGGCAGGAGTCGCGCAAGGAGATCGAGAGTTTTCTCGGTACCCGGGTTTTTCTTGAGCTGTTTATCAAGGTGAAGAAAAACTGGATGGATTCAGATCGGATGTTGCAAGAATTTGGTTACGAATAAATTTTTGAATAGCGACCCACGCCCGTTGGGCGAATTTTCATAGAGTAATCCGTAGGAGCGGCTTCAGCCGCGAATAGTTCAATGTAAAGCCAAGGGCTTCGCGGCTGAAGCCGATCCTACAAAAAGTATCATCTGTTTGATGAACAGTATGTGTAGGTTGGGTAGAGTGACACGAAACCCAACGGTTGTTGCTATTTTTCAATTCATGTGATTTCAGGTAGTTGAAGTTACTCAGAAGCTATATTTAAAAGTGTGAGGAAGTATGTCAGTTGTCGCCATTGTTGGCCGACCTAATGTTGGTAAATCGACCCTGTTTAACCGGATTTTCGGTCAGCGTAAAGCGATTGTCGAGGATTTCCCCGGCGTAACACGGGATCGTAATTATGCCGATGTTACCCGCTATGCCAAACCTTTTACCCTCATCGATACCGGTGGTTTTGAACCGGTCAGTGATGAGCGGATGCTGGTGCAGATGCGCGAACAATCCCAGCTGGCCATCGAAGAAGCTGATGTGATTGTGTTTGTTATGGATGCCCGTGGTGGCCTTACCCCTTCAGATCAAGAGGTGGCTGGTCTGCTGCGCCGGGTGAAGAAGCCGGTGCTGTATGTTGTCAATAAGGTCGATGGCGATCGCCAGGAGGAAGAGGCCTGCGAGTTCTACGGGTTGGGGATTGAAAGCTTTTATCCCGTTTCCGCCGAGCACGGCCGCGGAATCGGTGATCTGCTGGATGGGATTCTCGACGAGTTGCCACCGGCCCCCGCTGAAGAAGACGAGAGTAATGAGGTGCGATTGGCGGTGATCGGTCGCCCTAATGTCGGTAAATCATCGCTGGTGAATAAACTGTTGGGTTACGATCGGGTGGTCGCCAATCCGACCGCTGGGACAACCCGCGACAGTGTCGATACCCCATTTATTTATGACGGCCAACGCTATGTGCTGATTGATACGGCAGGGATTCGGCGTAAGGGTAAAGTCAGTCAAAAACTGGAGAAATATTCCGTTATCCAGGCTCTTAAGGGGATGGATCGCGCTCACGTCGTGATGGTGGTGATCGATGCCGAAGAGGGGATTACCGAGCAGGATTTGACCATCGCCGGTTATGCCTATGATCGCGGTCGGGCAATTGTTCTGGTGGTGAACAAGTGGGATACCTTGACTAAAGATAATCGCACCATGAAAAAGTTCAGCGATGAAGTGCGGATGCAGTTCAAGTTCCTCCCTTTTGCACCGATCCTGTTTGTTTCGGCACTGACCGGTCAGCGTGTCGCCAAGGTGATGGATACCGTGGCCGATGTCGCGTTTCAGTTTAATCGTAAAATTAGTACCTCAGAGTTGAATCGGGTGCTCAAGGAAGCCGAAGAGGCTCATCCGCCGGCCATGTACCAAGGTAAGCGGGTTAAGCTGTTCTATATGACCCAGACGGCCGTGCGTCCACCGACCTTTACCGTTTTTGTTAATAAGGAGAAAGGGATTCATTTCTCCTATCGGCGCTATCTGGCTAACAAGATTCGTGAGCCCTTTGGATTTTCAGGTTGCCCCATCCGTATTAATTATCGGGATCGTGAGCACTGATTGCAGACAGGCGATACTTTTATGTTATACTTCTACTTCAGATCGTTTTTTATACTCAATCGGGTTGGTCGTGAGTAAGGGAGGCTGGTTTGCCAAAAAGAACAATTTTGGTTGTAGAGGACGAAGAAAGCTTGTTGAAGCTTGAGAGTATCCTGTTGACATCCAAAGGCTATGAGGTGGTCGGTGTTCCCCACGGTATGGCGGCCCTGGAAGCTCTGAAAAAAGAAAAAATTGATCTGGTTCTTCTCGATATTATGCTTCCAGAGATGGATGGTTTCGAGGTTTGTCGTCAAATTAAGCAAAATCCCGCCACCCGTAAGCTGCCGGTTATCATGTTGACGGCGAAGAAAAGTCATGAGGATATGGCGCGTGGCGATGAGGTCGGAGCGGACTGGTATGTTACCAAGCCTTTCAAGTCCGCCAAGGTGATCGAAACCATCGAGCGTTTTCTTCAGGAATCTTCCTGACTCAAACAGTTTTTATCCTGATTTAAACGAAGGCCCAAGGTGCGCTGTGAACGTGCTTTGGGCCTTTGTTTTGGGCCTACGTGTGCTTGACAATTTCCACAGATAAGTGTTATATGCCAAGCACGCTGAAACGGCGTAACTTTTTCTATAAATAAATTATTCGGAGGTTTCCTTGAGTAAGGAAGAAGCAATTGAAGTAGAAGGTACAGTCATTGAGCCGTTGCCCAATGCCATGTTCAGGGTTAAACTGGACAACGATCATGTTGTTCTCGCTCATATTTCCGGTAAAATGCGCAAGTTTTATATCCGTATTCTGCCTGGCGATCGCGTAACGGTCGAACTATCCCCCTATGATCTGACTCGCGGTCGTATCACCTATCGTGAGAAGTAAATAGATTCATTTCTGCTGAACAACGTGTTCCTGTGTTCAGCAGTTTGTTCCCAATTGATTCCATACTGGAAAGCCGGCTGAGGCCGGTTTTTTCGTTTGAAGTATCTATAAGTACGCACGGATGGAGGCACAATGGAAGAGCGTTACGATCCGATTGCCATCGAACTCGCATGGCAGAAGTCCTGGGCGGATTCCAATAAATTTGCGGTTTCAGAGCAGTCTGAAAAAGAGAAATATTATCTGCTTGAGATGTTTCCGTACCCCTCCGGTCGCATCCATATGGGGCATGTACGTAACTACTCCATCGGTGATGTCGTTGCGCGTTTCAAACGTCTACAGGGCTATAATGTTCTCCACCCCATGGGCTGGGATGCCTTCGGTATGCCGGCGGAAAATGCGGCGATTCAGCACGGCATTCATCCGGCAAAATGGACGGTCGAAAACATTGCCAACATGCGCCTTCAGCTCAAGCGGATGGGCTTGTCTTACGACTGGGATCGCGAGTTTGCTACCTGCGATGTTGATTACTACAAGTGGGAGCAGCTGATCTTTTTGAAGATGTTTGAAAAGGGATTGGCCTACAAAAAGAGTTCCACCGTCAACTGGTGCCCCGAATGCCAGACCGTGCTGGCTAACGAGCAGGTTGAGGATGACGGTTGCTGGCGTTGTGGAACCTTGGTTGAGGACAAAGAGCTCGATCAGTGGTTCTTCAAGATCACCGACTACGCCGAAGAACTGCTCAATAATATCGAAAAGATGGACGGCTGGCCCGATTCCGTTCTGACCATGCAGCGCAACTGGATCGGCCGTAGCACCGGCTGCGAGATCGAGTTCCCTCTTGAACAGTCTCTGGACAAAATCAAGGTTTTTACCACCCGTCAGGATACCCTGTACGGTGCAACCTTCATGAGTCTGGCGCCGGAGCACCCAAAGGCTCTGGAGCTGACCAGCGATGATCGCCGTGCCGAGGTTGAAGCATTCATCGCCAAGGTGCGTAGCCAGGACAAGAGAAAACGTACCAGTGAAGATTTTGAAAAAGAGGGTGTCTTTACCGGCTCCTATTGCATTAATCCCGTAACGGGATGCAAAATGCCGATCTTCCTGGCCAATTTTGTGCTGATGGATTACGGCACCGGTGCTGTTATGGCGGTTCCAACCCATGATCAGCGCGATTTCGACTTTGCCAAAAAATATGATTTGCCGTTGGTGGTGGTTATTCAGGGCAAGGAACAGCCCTTGGATGCCGCAGCCATGACCGAAGCATGGACCGGACCCGGTTTGATGGTGAATTCTGATCGCTTTGATGGCTTGAATAACGAAGAGGCCAAAGAGCAGATTGCCGACTATCTGGCCAAAGAGGGGATCGGCAGCAAAACGGTTAATTACCGCTTGCGTGACTGGGGTGTCTCCCGTCAACGCTACTGGGGAACACCGATCCCGATCATCTACTGTGACCAGTGTGGTGCGGTGCCGGTTCCCGAAAAGGATTTGCCGGTGGTATTACCGACGGATGTTGAGTTTACCGGTGAAGGGGGCAGCCCTCTCGAAAAGCATAAGTCGTTCTATACCGTCAGTTGTCCGCAGTGTGGTCAAGTGGCTCGCCGTGAGACCGACACCTTCGATACCTTCGTTGAAAGCTCCTGGTACTTTGCCCGCTTTACCTGTCCCGAGTTTGCCTCCGGGCCGGTGGATCCTGCGGCGGCGGATTATTGGCTGCCGGTCGATCAATACATCGGTGGTGTTGAACATGCCGTTATGCATCTGCTTTATGCCCGCTTTTTCACCAAGGTGATGCGCGATCTCGGACTGATGACGGTCAATGAACCGTTTAAAAATCTTCTCACCCAGGGGATGGTCTGCAAGGAGACGCAATCCTGCCCTGAGCACGGTTGGTTGTATCCTGAGCAGGTTGTTGACGGCAAGTGCAGCCGTTGTGACCAGCCGGTGACCATTGGCCGGACCGAAAAAATGAGTAAGTCGAAGATGAACGTGGTTGATCCCGATCGTCTTATCGCCACTTATGGTGCCGATACCGCTCGACTGTTCTCTCTGTTTGCGGCACCGCCGGAAAAAGATCTGGAATGGAACGAGCAGAGCGTTGAGGGCTGTTATCGATTCCTTAACCGTGTCTGGCGTGCCGTGTATGACAACCGCGAGCTATTTAAGCAGGAGTGCAGCCCTGAAACAAAAGGGGACGCTCGCAACCTGCGCCGTATTACCCATCGCACTATCAAGAAGGTGACGGAGGATATCGACGGACGATTCCATTTCAATACCGCCATTGCAGCGGTTATGGAGTTGGTTAACGCCATCTACGTCTTTGAAGGCAAGTCGAGTTACCCCGGTGCGGTTAAGGAATCACTGGAAACGGTGGTACGCCTGCTGGCGCCATTTGTTCCCCATGTGACCGAGGAGTTGTGGATGAGTCTTGGCCACGACACCGACCTGGAAACAGCTGGCTGGCCGGTTTGTGATACTGATGCATTGGTTGAAGATGAGAAATTGATTGTCATCCAGGTCAATGGCAAGGTACGCTCCAAAATCACCGTCTCTGCTTCTGCGCAGAAAGACGAGGTTGAGAAAGCTGCTTTGGCCGATGAGACCGTGCAGCGCTTCATCGAAGATAAAACGGTCCGCAAGGTGATTGTCGTACCTGGAAAACTCGTGAATGTGGTGGTGGGATGAAACGATTAATCTCGACAGCGATTGTCTGTCTACTGTTGGTGTGTGGTTGTGGCTATCACTTGCCTGGGCGTGGCGAAGCACTGCCTGATGATATTCAGCGGGTAATGATCGAGCCATTTAACAATAAAACGGCTGAACCATTTCTCGAAACCCAGTTGACCAATGAGATTCACGACCAGTTTTCGCGTCGCCGTACCCTTGAGGTGGTTTCCACTGCCGAACTCGCTGATGCCATCCTCAGTGGTACGATCACCAGCTATCGTTCCAGTTCGGTGTCTTATGATCTCAACGATGATATCACCGAGTATCGCGCGACGATGGTGGTAGAGGCCGAGCTGATTCGGGCCAACGGTGAAGAGGTGATCTGGCAAGGCTCGGTCTCATGGCGAGAGGAGTTTTTCGCCAATGATGATCGTGCTCAGCAAGATTATAACGAGACCCTGGCTCAGGAAGAGTTGAGTCGGCGTCTGGCTCAAGAGGTTTATAATCGTATTACCGATAACTTTTGATGGCGTTGTATGACTCCCGTTGAATTGAATAAAGCGATAGCAGCGAATAAGCTTCCTCCCTTGATTTATCTCTATGGGGAGGAAGCTTTTCTATTGGAAGAGAGCTTGACAGCGATTATGGATGCCGTGGTTGATGAGGCGTCGCGCGACTTCAATCTACTGGTCACTTCTGGTAAAGAGGTTGATGCTGTTGAGCTGATAGACACGGCACGAACGTATCCGGTGTTTTCTGCGCGGCGGTTGATCATCGTTAAACAGGCGCAGAATCTCTCTGCCGCAGTAATTGAGGGCCTGCTGTCTTACATTGTGGCCCCTGTTGATGAATGCTGTGTTGTCTTTTGCGCTGATCGGATTGATAAGCGGAAAAAGTTTTTTCAGACATTTAAAAAACACGGCGAACTGGTTGAGTTTAAATCACTATACGCCAATAAAATACCTCCATTTGTTCGTGATAGAGCACGTCACATGGGGAAGCAATTCAGTGAGGATGGTTTACAGCTTTTTTGTCAGCGGGTTGGCACCAACCTTAGCGAGATAAACGGTGAATTGCATAAGTTGGTCAGTTACTGTGGCCAGCAGTCACTGATTGATGTGGCTGATGTGGCTGCTGTCGTTTGCGATACGCGTATTGACAGCATCTTTGATTTGACCGATGCTGTTGGTGCTAAACAATTGTCGCAGGCGTTGATCCTGTGTGAACGATTGCAGGTGGAAGGGGAAGCGCCGCTAAAAATTCTGGCGATGTTGACGCGCCATTTTCGCCAGCTATGGAAGACCAGCTCGCTACTTGGTCTCAGTGCGACCAAGCAGGAGATCGCCCGAACCGTCGGCATTAATCCTTATTTTGCCGAGCGAGTGATGCGCCAGTCTCGGCAATTTAAACCCAAGGATTATCCCAGGGTCTTTGAACTGTTTCTGCAGTTGGATGTGGCGTTGAAGTCGAGTGGCTCCCACCCGCAGGCCCTGTTGCAAAAACTGCTGACTGAGCTGGTTCAGATGGCGTAGTTCAGACACAAAAAAAGGAGCCATAGGCTCCTTTTTTCATTGATATGTCTCTAGGGTTATTTAGCCTAGAGTATTAACCAGTTTGGTTAAGCGACCAATCTTACGGCTGGCAGTTGCTTTATGGATAACGCCCTTGGTGGACACCTTGTCGATAAAGGGAACTGCGATGGTCAGTGCTGCTATGGCAGCTTCTTTGTTGCCTTCAGCAACGGCAAGACGAACATTTTTGACCATGTTGCGCATGGTGGTGCGTACGTGAATGTTGCGGGTTTGACGTACTTTGTTTTGCTTGTTGCGCTTGACTGCTGACTTGTGATTTGCCATTTGTAACTCCATCATTGATATGTAATGTCGTACTATACGGATTACTGAAGGGTGTTTATAACACTGCCAAGGCATGGAGTCAAGATTGAATTATCTTAACCGTAAAACAATTCGCATGTAAAAACAGTAGGTTGGTGAGTGTTGTTCGGTGATTAAGGTAAAATAATCCCTTTCCCGTTTTTGCGAGACAATCAAGAGTAGATGATGTCTGATCGAAAAAAAATAACGGCTGCTGCCGGTGTCTTGAGTGCCGCGACGATGATGAGCCGCTTTGCCGGCTTAGCACGCGATATGGTGATTGCCTCACTGTTCGGTGCCGGTTTTGGCAGCGATGCTTTTTTTATGTCTTTTACCATTCCCAACCTGTTGCGACGTTTTTTTGCCGAGGGTTCACTGACCGCCGCGTTTGTCCCTACTTTCAGTAAGGTTCGCCATGATGAAGGGGAGGAGGCGGCCCGGCGGGTGGTTTCCACCTGTTGGACCTTGCTGCTGACGGTGATGATTGTTGTCACTGCTTGCGGGATTGCCCTGTCACCATGGCTGGTTGAGGGGATGGCCAACGGCTTTTCCGACGTCGCCGGTAAGCTGGAGCTGACGACTCGGTTGACGCAGATCATGTTCCCCTACATCTTTTTTGTCAGCTTGCTGGCGCTGTTAACCGGGGTGCTTAATGTCTATGGCCATTACTTTGTGCCGGCATTTTCCCCGCTGGTGCTCAATCTGGCCATGATCACCAGTGCCGTGTTGTTTCATCAACGCTTTGCTGTTGCCATTGAAGCCCTGGCTTGGGGTGTGGTTGTCGGTGGGATGTTGCAACTGGCGATGACCCTGCCGGTGGTGTGGCGTTATGGTTTTCATCTCCATTGTAGTTTTAACTGGAAGGATTCGGTCGTCAGGCGGATCGCTATGTTGATGGTGCCGGGGATTGTTGGGGTGGCGATTTACCAGATCAACGTCGTCGTTACCCGCCTGCTGTCGTCTTTTTTGGATCAGGGCAGTGTTTCCTATCTTTATTACGGTCAGCGCCTGTTTGAATTTCCGCAGGGGATCTTTATTGTTTCCCTGGCTCAGGCGGTATTGCCAACCATGAGTCAACAGGCTGCCCGGCAGGATATGGATCAGGTTAAGCAGTCGTTACGTTATGCCTTGACGTTGATTGTGCTGGTGACGCTGCCGGCGGCGGTGGGTTTAGCTGTTTGCGCTGTGCCGATTTTCAGTCAGCTGTTTATGCAAGGAGCTTTTGGCTATGGCGATGTACAACAGACGGCACGCGCTTTGGTTGCCTATGCTCCCGGATTGCTGTTTGTCGGTATCAGCCGAGTAATCGTTCCCACTTTTTATGCCCTTCAGGATACCAAAACACCGGTGCGGGTTTCATTCTGGACGTTACTGGCTAATGTTGGTTTTGGTGTGTTGTTGATGGGGCCGTTCAAGCATGTGGGGTTGGCCGCAGCGCTGACGTTGTCGTCGGTGCTCAATGCCATGCTGTTGTTGTGGTTGTTGCGCCGCAAGTTGGGATCGCTGGCATTGGACGGTGTTGCCGGTGTGGTGGTTAAAGCGATGCTGGCCAGTGCTGCAATGGCGGCAGTGGTGCATTGGTGCCTGAGCTTTGGTGTGTGGCGGCAAGGGGTGAGTTTTAACAACCTGTCGCTGCTTGTCGGGGCAATTAGTGCCGGAGTGGTCGTTTATCTTGTCAGTTGCTTTGTGCTCAAGGTTGATGAGGTGAGTGAATTGATGCAGCTGGTGCGGCGCAAGGTTCGTCGGTCGGGTAACTGATTGATTTGAAATCAAAGGTCAAGGTCGCGGGTCTCGCCCCGCAGGCGACGTACTTTTTGCCAAGCCCCAAAAAGTAAGCAAAAATGGCTTTTGAAACCAAAGTAACCAACCGTGGCATACAACGGTTTCAGGGTGCCCACGGCATAGTAGCCTGAGCTGCGAGGGCGGGCCTGATCCTTTGCGGCCCGCATAACTTGATTGATGATATTTCATCTTGAACAGGTCGCAGTCAGGTAGGATGCGGTAAGCGTTCGCGAATCGCACTGTTTTATCCGAGGTCGGTTAATCCAGGGCACCAGCCTGACGCAACGCTTCATACAAAACAATCCCTGCCGAGGTTGACAGGTTCAGGCTGCGCACGGCATCCGAGCTGAGGGGGATGCGCAGGCAACGCTGAGGGTATTGTTCCAGCAGTGCTTTAGGCAAGCCTTTGGTCTCTTTGCCGAAGGCGATGAAATCGCCGGCGCGGAAATCTGCCTGGACATAGGATTTTTCTGCGGTTTTTGATGTGTACCACCAGCGTCCGTCAGGGTAGGCCTGTTCCAGTTGTTCCAGAGTCTCCCAACGATGCAGAGAGACATGGGGCCAATAGTCGAGTCCGGCCCTTTTCAGGTAGCGGTCATCGAGAGAAAACCCCAGCTTTCCCACCAGATGCAGATGGGTTTGTGTGCCTGCGCATAAGCGGGCAATGTTGCCGGTATTAGGGGGGATTTCCGGTTCAACCAAGACAATATGAAAAGCTGTTTCTAGCATGATTTTTGTTCTGTCGATTTTCTCCAGCGGCGGTGAACCCAAAACCACTGATCAGGTTGTTGGCGGATTGCCTCTTCAACAATATCGGTCAACGTCTGGGTGGCACGCTGAACCGCCTCTTCCGACGTCGGCTCATCAAAGATGATGGGCTGCTGAATTATCACGCGGTAGCTGAAGTCGGGATTGCGATAGACAAACACCGGTACGATCGGCGTCCGGTTTTTCAGGGCAATCTGGGGGATGATGGGCGTCGCGTAAGCGGGGCGGTTAAAAAAATTGACGACAATCCCCTGTTTTTTTGAGATATGCTGATCCAGCAACAGGCAAACCATGTGTTGATCTGCCAGGGAGCGGATAATACGCCGAGCTCCTTTTTTGCTGTCAAGACATTGGCCGCCGGCGGCTTCGCGTTGCTGCTGGATAAAGCGGTCAACAAAGGGATTGCGGATTTTTTTGGTGACGAAGTCGACGGGGTATCCCATCAGCGGCATGAAAAATGTTCCTGCTTCCCAAAAACCGACGTGGCCGGTGAGGAGAAACGCACCGCGATTCTGTTCCTTTAATTGCTGCAGGTGCTCCAGCCCTTCAAAACTGAAATGGGCGTCAATATCCTGCTGAGTTTTAAAATGGTTCATTCGCAGCATCTCCATGCTGCTGATGCCGAGATGTTCAAATACCTGGCGAACCTGCTGCTCAACCCATTGTTCATTCTGTTCCGGGTAGGCACAGCGCAGATTTTCGCGAGCGGTTTTAACCCGTTGCGGTTGAAAAAAACGACTGAAGCGGCCTAGCTTTTTCCCGAACTTTAGCGCTGTCAGGCGCGGCAACAGCCGGGCGATGGCGACAAAAAAGAAAAAAGGTGCCGCTTCGAGGATATTTTGAATTTTATGTCTGTTTTGTTTCTTCATGGTGCTCTCTTTACTGGTCAAAGAATCGCAGGGATATTACCATGGCAAAATTGATTCAGGCAAGCGACAGCTGTTAAATTCTCGGAAGACCTAATCACAAATAAATCTATTTACAGGGATATTCAGGATAGACAGGATAACACCTTAAAGTCTAAAGACCTTTGAACCTTGTTTGCCATCCTGAATATTCTGTTTGTCTCTGTTCAACCTTTTGCTTTGTAATTAAGGTGAGTTAAACGATGGATTGTTTTTTTCTTCAGGCTCTGATTCGACAATTGCAACCCTTATTACAAGGGGCGATTGTCAATAAAATCTATCAGCCCCAGGCCGATATGCTGATCCTGCGGTTATGGAACGGTCGTGGTGACCAACGACTGCTGATCAGCATTGCGCCTCCGGCTGCCCACCTGTTGCTAACCGATCTGCCCTATCGTAATCCTATCCGTCCGCCCCGTTTTTGCCAGTTGCTACGGGCGCGTTTGAAACGGCTGGTGTCGTTGACGGTTTCCGAGTGTGATCGTGTGGTGGTGATGCGATTTACGGGACAGGATGAACGGGACTATCAACTGATCGCCGAATTGTTCGGTCGCGAGGCCAATGTTCATCTTGTTGACGACCAGGGGATGGTTGTCGATAGTCTGCGCCGTGGTGTGGCGTCGCAGTCTCGTGATCTGAGTGTTGGCAAATCCTATCAGCCGCTGGCCTGTCGTGGCGATATCCCTTTAACGGCATTATTCGAACAGTCTGTTGAGAGCGTGCCACCGGCTGCTGAGCTGAGCCGTTTTCTGCAACAGCGGGTATCCCCCATGAGCAAGGCGGTGGCGCAGTCGCTGGCGAATGAGGCTAAAGGTCATGCTGTTGATGAGGTGGTAGGGGCGTTTGTGCACCGTTGGCAACAGCAGGAACTGCTGCCGTGCAGTGCTGATGGGGTGCTGACTATGACCTGTCAGGGTGATCAAGAACAGTGCAGTGATTTGAATCAGTATGCGCAACGATTCTATCAGCAACAGTCCAGCGCATCCGGTAATGCCGGCGAGTTGGAAAAGGTGGTCAAAAAAGCGCTGAAGCGTCTCGATAAACGCCTTGGCCATATTGATCAGGAGGTACAGGTCTGTGAGCAAGCGGAAGAATTTCGCCAACAGGCGGATCTGCTCCTTGCTCATCGCCATCTGCTCAAGCGGGGAATGACAGAGATCGAGGTGGTTGATTATTATCAACAGCCCCCTGCGTTCTGCCGAATTGAACTCGATTCAGCCAAGACGCCGCAACAGAATATCGAGGTTTATTTTAAACGCTATCGCAAGGCGAAGCGGGGACTGGAACATTGTCAGCGTCGTTGGGTGCAGACCGGGCAGGAGATCGAATGGCTTGAGCAGATCGCCCAGCAGCTTGATGATGCTTCAGAAGTGGCGGATCTGGAGATTGTTCGCGAAGAACTGATTGAATCCGGTTATTATCGACCACAATCCGCTTTGCAGCGCGATACCCGTCGTCAGTCGCCGTCGGCATTGGTGAATCGTACCCTGTCACCCGGTGGGTGGACGCTGTTATGGGGGCGCAACAACAAGACCAATGACTATGTCAGCAAACAGCTGCTTAAACCGCGTGACCTGTGGTTTCACGCCCATAATATTCCGGGTTGTCATCTGGTGCTGAAATCGGACGGCGCCGATGTGAGTGAAGAGGATCTGTTGTTTGCTGCAAGTATTGCAGCGGCCCATTCCAGAGGGGGCAAAGGGGATAAGGTCGAGGTGATGTACACCACGGGCAAACATGTCAAACGGCTCAAAGGTGCGCCTCTTGGTTTGGTTACCGTCGATGAGTATCAGACGTTACGGGTAACGCCGCGCTTTGTCAGTGACTCAGAGAGAGGGCGATGAAGGGGGCGATGGCGATTTTTTTGTTGCATTTGGCCCGAGCGTTTGTTATAAAACCTCTCGCTTCAAGCCGAAGTGGTGGAATCTGGTAGACACGCATGATTCAGGTTCATGTGCTCGTAAGGGCGTGGGAGTTCGAGTCTCCCCTTCGGCACCAAATAAAAACAACCCGCTACCGCAAGGTGGCGGGTTTTTTTATTTTGTAAGAAATTTATATTTGCATTTCAACGGCCTGTTTGTTATAAATCCACCACTTCAAGCCGAAGTGGTGGAATCTGGTAGACACGCATGATTCAGGTTCATGTGCTCGTAAGGGCGTGGGAGTTCGAGTCTCCCCTTCGGCACCAAATAAAAATAACCCGTTACCGTAAGGTAGCGGGTTTTTTTTATTGTTTATCCCACCGGGCTGCTTGATTTACGTCATACAATTGTTACTGTTATTAATCCACAAACGGCCACAGTGTCTATCATTAAGATTAGACGATTTTTTTAAATTGCAAAAGATGACAAATGTGGTTATTGTTTTCTCAATCGTTTTGAAATATTATTTTAAGGAGGAAAGCGGATGAAGAGAATGTTGATTGGCGTTCTGCTGAGTGTATTTATGCTTGGCGGAATCGCTTGGGCGGAAGAGTCCTGTATCGTTTGTCACAGCGAAACCACTCCGGGGCAGGTTGCCGATTGGCGGGTGAGTGCTCATGCCGAAAATGATGTTACCTGTTCCTACTGTCATGGCGAAGAGCACACCAGTGCCGATGACGTGGCTAAGGCGGCATTTCCTGCTGAGCAGGTTTGTTCAGAATGTCATCAGGAACAGTTTGATTCCTTTGCCACGGGCAAGCATAACTATGGTTGGACCTCGCTCAACGCATTGCCTATCACTCATGTGGAACCCGATGAGTTGATGGAAGGCGGTCGCGGCTGTGGTGGTTGCCATAATATGGGGATCAAGACCGAGGCGCAGAAAGCGGAGCAGCTGGCTAAAGGCCATCGCTACCAGAATAACTCTTGTGACGAGTGCCATACCCGCCATACCTTCTCCAAGAAAGAAGCTCAGGATCCTCGCGCCTGCCAGCAGTGCCACATGGGCTATGATCATCCGCAGTGGGAGATGTGGAGCAGCGCCAAGCACGGTACGCGCTGGTTTGCCAAAGAAGGTGGTCGACTGCCTGAGGGCGCTCAGGCGCCAACGTGCCAAGAGTGTCACCTGCCTGACGGCACCCACAGTAATCATACCGCCTGGGGCTTCCTCGGTGTGCGCCTGCCGTTGCCTGAAGATCCACATGAAAAAGCGGATAAAATTACAATTTTGAAAGCACTCGGTGTGTTGAATCCTGAGACCGGTAAGCCTACACCACGTCTGGCACTGGTTCAATCGGTGGATATGATCCGTTCAACCCAAGAAGCGTTTGATCTTGAGCGTGACAAGATGATTAATACCTGTAAAAAATGTCATTCCGAAACCTACGCTCGTACTCAGTTGGAGATGGGGGACAGCATGCTTACGAAGGCTGACGTATTGTTGGCTAAGGCGATCCGCATTGTGGCCGGATTGTATAAAGACGGCATTATTGAGAAGCCAGCTGACTATGCGTTTGCTTATCCCGATTTCCTCTATTTCTTACGCACAAACGGAGCGAAAATTGACGGTATGACCCACATTGATCAGGTGTTGTTCAAGATGTATATGAAGCATCGGATGCGGACATATCAGGGGCAGTTCCATGTTAATCCCGACTATGCTTACTGGTATGGTTGGGCGCAGATGACCAATGATTTGGGTGAGATCGAGGAGCTGGACAAGTTGATGCGAGCTAGTCACGCCAAAGCTCACTAATGCACGAGTTGTAGTTGGTGTTACAGAAAAAAGCCCGGGGTTTCTCCGGGCTTTTTTCGTTTACATTGTTTGAAGCCGTTTCTACAATGGTGATTTATTGTTCTAATTAAGAGGGAATGGAGGAGAATATGGCTGTAGTACAGATCAGCTGCACTCCGCTGGGCGAGGGTACTGGTGGTATTTCTAAGTTTGTGGCCGGGTGTTTGACGCTGGTTAAGGAATCGGGGCTGAAATATCAGCTGACACCGATGGGGACGATTTTGGAAGGGGAGTTGGACGATATTTTTGCCCTGGTGCGCAAGATGCACGAATCGCCGTTCAATGCCGGGGCTCAACGGGTCTCCACCCTGATCAAGATTGATGACCGCCGTGACCGGGAGCATACCATGGAGCGTAAGATGCAGTCGGTGCAGGAGCGGATGGATTAAGGTCGCTAATAGAACCGGCAGTACCCATTCCAAGGGGCGCATAAACCCATCCATGGGGCTTAACTGTCGCCATCCGGGCGACAGATACCCTTTCCATGGGTACTGCCGGTTCTTTGTCTGAATGATTAATGATGAATTTTTTCTTGACAGTTACGAGAGTGATTTGCTATCACTAGCGGGCCTTGACGGCAGCACTCCTGTGAGTGACTGTAAGTTGATGGCCCCGTCGCCAAGTGGTAAGGCAGAGGCCTGCAAAGCCTTTATCCCCAGTTCGAATCTGGGCGGGGCCTCCATAATATAAAAGCCAGCCTGTTTTCAGGTTGGCTTTTTTTGTTATATCTGGATTTCTCACAAAGATGCTTGTGAGAAATTCTGCTTAGGAGTTTGTGATGGAGATCTGGTCTCTGGAGATGTTGCTTGGCTTTGCGCTGATGGGGACCTGTGCTGGGTTCCTTTCAGGATTGCTGGGGATTGGTGGCGGGGTGGTACTGGTGCCGCTGTTCCTGTGGGGTTTTACTCTGGCCGGGGTTGATCCGCAGGTCATTGTCCATTGTGCTTTTGCCACCAGTCTGGCCGTCATCATTCCCACCTCCATTAGCAATACCCTGGGCCATCGGGCGCGGGGAAATTTCTCCGGTTTTCATGTGATCTATCTGGCCATCGGTTCCTTTTTTGGGGCGCTGATGGGGGCATGGGGGGCATCGCTGCTCAGTGGCCCCAGTCTCAAGCTGGCTTTTGGATTCATGCAGCTGGCGGTGGCGACTAAGCTGTTGCTGGGGGCGATGCATCCGTCGGATAAACCGCTACGCGAGCAACCGCTCATTCTGCTCTTGATCGGTGGTTTCAGTGGTGTTTTTTCGGCCTTTTTTGGTGTCGGTGGCGGGGTGGTCGCCGTACCGTTGATGGTGCTGGCCCTCCATTTTCCCATCCATCTGGCCGTGGGTAATTCCAGTGCCTTGATCGTCATGTCGTCGCTGACCGGCACCTGCGCCTATATCTTCAATGGCTGGCAGAATGCTCTGCTTCCGGATAGCGCCCTGGGTTTTGTCTGGTTACCGGTGGTGGCACTGGTGTTACCGTTTTCCCTGCTCGGCTCGCGACTGGGGGTTAAACTTGCCGGTCGCTTCTCCCATGCTAAACTAATCAAGATGTTTGCTCTGTTGTTGATCGTTGTCGGTCTGCGCATCATCGCGACAGTCTTTTTTTGATGTAGGATGCGGTGAGTACAACGAACCGCATCCTACTTGTCTGATCTATTGCTGCTCACCCGGTTTTGTCAGATGGTATTTCATCATGAACATACAAGGGAGGAGGATCCCATGCTTCGTCAGCCAGCCGTTGCCGGTCAATTTTATACAGATAATCCCACTGAGTTACGTCAGCAGGTGGAAGCGATGTTGGCCACTACCATTGAGCCGCAACCTGCTTGTGGCGTAATGATGCCTCATGCCGGTTATGTCTACTCCGGTGCCATCGCCGGTGAGGCACTGGCGCGGGTGACGGTGCCGGATACGGTGTTGCTGCTGGGGCCGAATCACCACGGTGTGGGAGCTCCATGTGCCCTGTTTCCGCAGGGCCAGTGGCAGACACCTCTGGGTACGGTGGATATTGACGATGTGTTGGCGCAACAGCTGTTGGATGAGGTTCCTTTGCTGGTGGCGGACAGCGCTGCCCATCGCTATGAGCATTCGCTGGAAGTCGAAGTGCCTTTTTTGCAGGTCAAAAACCCACAGGTGAAGATTGTGCCACTGATGCTGGGCACTCTGTCGTTGCCGACTCTTCAGTCGTTGGCGGCAGGGATCAGTACAGTGTTGGGGCGGTTGGAGCGAAAGGTGCTGGTCGTGGCCAGTTCCGACATGACCCACTATGAACCGGCTACAGTGGTGAAAGCGAAGGATCAACTGGCCCTGGATCCCCTGCTCAATTTGGATGGCGTTGCCCTGTATCAGCAGGTGAAAAAACATCAGATCAGCATGTGTGGTGTTTGTGCCGCGACGCTGATGGTGATGATTACCAAAGCCCTTGGAGCTAAGTACGCCGAGTTGGTGCGTTACGGTCATTCCGGGGAGGTCAGTGGTGATAATGATGCCGTTGTCGGTTATGCCGGGGTGGTGATCCGCTGACCTGTGGAAATAGCCCTTGTTTCCTGATTATCATTGCAGTATAAAACCAAGGTCGCCACAATGGCGACCTTTTCATTTTGGAGTTGAAATTCATGTCTGATCTACGTGTCCGTTTTGCCCCGAGTCCGACCGGTTATCTTCACATTGGTGGTGCGCGTACCGCGCTGTTTAATTATCTTCTGGCGCGTAAGGAGCAAGGCACATTTATCCTCCGTATTGAAGATACCGATGTTGAGCGCTCAACCCAGGAGTCGGTGGATGCGATTTTACAGGCTATGGATTGGCTGGGCTTGTCCTACGATGAGGGTCCGTTTTACCAGACCGAGCGCTTCGATCTGTATAAAGAGAAGGTTCAGCAACTGCTGGCTGAAGGCAAGGCTTATAAATGTTACTGCACGGCGGATGAATTGACGACCAAGCGCGAAGCGGCCATGGCAAATGGCGACAAACCGCAGTACGATGGCAGCTGTCGTGAACTGACGCCGCGTGAGGACGATGCGCCATACGTAATCCGTTTCAAGTCCAAGCGTGACGGGGTGACCAGCTTCAATGACAAGATCAAGGGGACGATCAGTTTTAATAATCAGGAACTGGATGACATGATCATTCAGCGTACCGATGGCACCCCAACCTACAACTTTGTGGTGGTGATCGATGACGCCGAGATGGGTCTGACCCTGGTACTGCGTGGCGACGATCATGTCAACAATACGCCGCGCCAGATCCAGATCTATCAGGCGCTGGGCTATGCGGTTCCCGAATTTGCCCACGTACCGATGATTCTCGGTGCAGACAAGAAGCGGCTCTCCAAGCGTCATGGGGCCACCTCGGTGATGGCCTATCGTGAAATGGGCTATCTGCCCGAGGCGTTGGTCAATTATCTGGTTCGCTTGGGTTGGTCGTTTGGTGATGAAGAGATCTTCTCCATGGACGATTTGGTCGAGAAATTTACCCTGGATAATGTCGGTCGGTCCGCCGGGGTGTTTAACCCCGACAAGCTACTGTGGTTGAATGAGCATTACATCAAGACCGGTGATCCGCAACAACTGGGCACCCTGTTGGAAGAATATCTACAGCAGTTGGGTTTTCAGGTTCCGGCTGATATCGACTTGGCCGAGGTGGTTAAAACCTTGCAGGATCGCAGCAAAACCATGGTTGAAATGGCCGAGAAGGCAGCGTTTTATGTCTGCGATGAGCTGGAGTATGATGCCAAGGCGCAGCAGAAATTTTTAACGGCAGAGCAAAAGCCGGTATTTGAAGCATTGATTGGCAAACTGGAAAGCCGTGAGTTTAATGCTGAGGGTGTTGAGGCTGCTTTTAAGGAGGTGCTCAAGGAAACCGGGCTGAAGTTTGGCAAGGTTGGGCAACCGACACGGGTTGCACTCTCGGGCGGAACCAGTGCTCCGGGGATTTTTGAAGTGATGCTGGTGTTGGGGCGTGAACGAACACTGAAACGTTTGAGAGCTGCCATTGAGCGGATCGGTTAAGATATCAAAAGCGCCTCCACGATAATGGAGGCGCTTTTTTCATAATCACTACTTACTGCTGTTATGGTTATTGGTTTAGTTCTCTGTCAGGAAATGTTCTTCGAACAGATCTTCGAGCTTTTGCAGGTTTTTACTTTCATCGGCAGCCAGCTGTTGGAAAACAGGTGCCATGGGCGCCCCCGAACAACCACTGGTCAGTTTTTCGTAGAATTCCAGTCCCTCTTTTTTGCCATGGATGATGTAGGCTAAAGCCTGACGGGCATCAGCATCGGCAGAGAGCTTTTTCTGCTCAAGGAAGTAATCAAGATTCATCATTGGAACCTCCTGTTGCAGGAGCTCCATGTTGTCGATGTTGCCCTGGATCAAGGCGATTTCAAGCTGATGTTTTTGGTTTACTTCTTCGATGGCGGCATCAATGAGGATGGAACGGGCCGATTTGTCTTTTACCGTGCGAATCGCCACCAAATAGGCTCGATAGCAGCGTTCTTCCATGGTTATAGCCATCTCAATTGCGGCTTCGAAGGTATAGCAAACCCCTTGTGTAGATGTCATGACAGGTCTCCTTATAAGGGTTTTTGAAATCGTATCGTCAAAACAATTTTTACACATGGAAAGAGTCTGTCAATAGGCTAAGGTGATGATTTTTAATGGTGGATAGAGAATTACAAGGAATATGTGACAATGAATCGACATGATGAAGCGCGTCTTGTTTACAACAGTGAACTTGGACGCTTGTGTCCTGGTTGTGGACAGGCGATTAAGCAATGCCGGTGTCATAAAAACGATGTGGTCGTTGGTGATGGTATTGTGCGGTTGAGTTATGAGACCAAGGGGCGTAAAGGGAAGGGCGTTACTGTTATTACAGGTATTCCTGTTGTGAATGAAGAGATTAAGGATGTCGCAAAGAAATTAAAAAAGTTATGTGGCAGTGGTGGTGCCGTTAAGCAACAAGCTGTCGAGATTCAGGGCGATCACCGGCAACGGCTGCTGGTGTGGTTGCAAAAACAAGGTTGGAAGGTCAAACAAGTTGGTGGATGAAGGTTTTGTTGAACTGAAAAAGCCGTTGCCCCTGAGAGGGATCAACGGCTTTTTCTCAGGATCTTGGCGATCAGGTTTCAGCAGGTATTTTAAACACCACATGCACTCCCGGTAATTGTTCCAGTGTTGCGGTGTCGAATTGCTGTGTGTCACCGATCACACCGATGATGGTGCGGTTGGAACCCGTTGACTGGTGAAAATCAAAATTCTCATCAATCAGGTATTGTTTGACCTGTGCCAGGTCATTTTCAGAGACATTCTTTTTCATAACCACCAGCATGGCTAAATCCCTTTCGTTTTAATCCGCTCAAGTGTCCGTGATTCGTCGATCACCCGCTCAAATAGCCGCTTGATGGCATTGTTGTCCAATGGACCAGGGTTGGCCTCTCCCATTTTGGTGAAGATGCGCTTTTCCCGTTCGGGATCGTAGACTGGAATATCCAGCTCTTTTTTTAGATGACCGATTTTTAGAGCCATTTCTGCGCGGCGGTTGAAAATCTGTAACAGTTCATTGTCCAGGCGGTCGATCTCCTGGCGGATATCATCAATAGTCAAAAGAGCCCCTCCTAAAAGGTTTTGCGGATAACAGTATCTTTTTTACAGTGAATATCATCAGTTTCCGGATAATCAATGGTGTAGTGCAGGCCGCGGCTCTCTTTACGTTCCAGAGCGCAACGGACGATCAGCTCGGCAACGGTGGCCAGATTGCGCAGTTCAAGCAGGTCGCTGGTGATATAAAAATCCCAGTAGTAATCGGAAATCTCTTCCTGAATCATTCGAATACGACGCAATGCCCGGGTCAGGCGCTTGTCTGAGCGGACGATACCGACATAGTTCCACATGCAGAGACGAATTTCATTCCAGTTGTGGGTAACGACCACTTCCTCATCGCTGTCGATGGCTGATCCACAATCCCATGGCTCAACCTGTGGAAATTCGTGGGTCTCTTTGCTGATGGTCTCAATTGCCTTGACTGCCGCCCGTTCACCGAATACCGCCCCTTCGAGCAGGCTGTTGCTGGCCAAGCGGTTGGCACCGTGCAGGCCGGTGCAGGAGACCTCACCGATGGCAAACAAATTTTTGATTGCGGTCTGGCCATGGTTGTCGACTTGAACGCCACCGCACAGATAGTGCGCTGCCGGGACAACGGGGATTGGCTCTTTAGCCATGTCGATGCCGTATTTCAATAGCGTTTCGTGGATGTTCGGGAAGCGGTCGCGGATGTAGTCTTCGCTCTGATGGGTCATGTCGAGGAACACGCAATCGTCGCCGTTTACCTTCATCTCATTATCAATGGCACGGGCGACAATATCGCGCGGCGCAAGATCCTTGAGCTTATGGTACTTCTCCATAAAGGCGGTACCGTCGGCTCTTTTGAGAATCGCCCCTTCGCCACGTACCGCTTCGGAGATCAAAAAAGACTTGGCATGGGGATGATAAAGTGTGGTGGGGTGGAACTGCATGAACTCCATGTTGGCAATCGAAGCACCGGCACGATAAGCCATGGCAACGCCATCACCGGAGGCGATGTCGGGGTTGGAGGTGTAAAGGTAAACTTTACCTGCGCCGCCGGAAGCTAAAACGGTGACCTGAGCACCAAAGGTGATCACTTCGTTGTTTTTGCTGTCGAGGACATAGGCACCGAGACAGAGATCCTCCGGCAGCCGACGCTGGCGTGCTTTGGCTTCGGTGATCAGATCGACCGCGCAGTGATATTCGTAGACGGTTATGTTGGGATGTTTTGCCACGGCTGCGGCCAACGCCCTCTCGATCTCACGACCGGTAATGTCAGAAGCGTGGAGGATGCGGCGATGACTGTGCCCACCTTCACGGGTCAGGTCATACTCACCGTCGTTGTTTTTAGTGAAATCGGCACCGATGTCGATCAGATCCTGAATGGCCTTAGGGCCGCTTTCGACCACTATGTCGACGATGTCACGGTGGGAAAGCTGGGCACCGGCGACCATGGTGTCTTCGGCATGAGCCTCAAATGAATCGTCTTCTGAAAAAACAGTGGCAATGCCGCCCTGGGCGTAATTAGTTGATGTTTCGTAGACCTCGCGTTTGGTGATGATTGAAACCGAACCCTCATCTGCCACTTTCAGGGCAAACGACAAGCCCGCAATACCACTGCCGATAATCAGGAAATCTGAAGTGATCTTCATTGCAGTCCTCTGGAGGATAGAACCTGAATCCGTAAGTACTCGTCGGCGAACAGCACATGTCATTGAATTGCCTAAACATCCAAAAAATCACCGCTGAACCTGTGTGTGGAGCTAAGATTTTTTGAATCGTTTACTCAATCCAGGCACTTGCACTCTTCATCCACCGTTTACTTAAGGACGCAGGTAGAATAAAATTACAAAAAAAGTGGATAGTTTCGTGCCATCAATCAGTCGTCTGCTCTGTTGTAAGTATATTTTGAAAACAGACAACGCAGTATTATCTGCGCTGTGTTGCGATCCTGTCAAGAGCTTTGACGGGTGAACAATGCATTGAGGATTTTCAGTTTTTCGTTTAGAGTACAGCCTTCGTTGGATATAACCTGATCCAGGTGTATAATGAGGTGAGTCGTGGGGAGACGTTTTGTCATCGCACTTTCATTCAGTATCTTTTTTTTGTGGACAGCAGGTGTTGAGGCTGCCATCTACAAATATGTAGATGCTCAAGGGCAAATTCATTACAGCAATGTGCCGGTGCGTTCGCAATACCGTTTTTATCAGGCGGAACCAGGGGATAATAAACACTCCAATCTTTCTGTTCCCGATTTGATTCAGCGTTATGCTGTTGTGAACAAGCTTGATGTCAATTTGGTGCGAGCCGTCGTCCGGGCAGAGAGTAATTTTGACGTTGATGCGATTTCATCTTGCGGTGCCATCGGCTTGATGCAGTTACACCCTGAGACGATTCAGGATCTGAAAGTTACAGATCCTTTTGATCCTCTACAGAATATTGCCGGAGGAACCAAATATTTGCGGCGCATGTTAGACCGTTTTGATGGTAACCTGGATTTAGCTCTGGCAGCATATAATGCCGGGCCATCGACTGTAGAGCGCTATGGTGGGATTCCGCCTTATGCCGAAACCGAGGCCTATGTGGAAAAGGTCAAACATTATCGACACCTTTACCGTCAGGATGAATCATAATGATATCCGATAAAAATGGAGTAATGAATATACCAAATATCCTCACCATGGCGCGTATCGCCTGTGTGCCGGTGGTGATGGTGCTTTTGCTCTCCGATTCCCGGCAAATGGGCTTCTGGGCGGCACTGATCTTTTCCATCGCCTCCATAACCGATTGGCTCGATGGCTATCTGGCGCGTAAGTGGGAACTGGTTACCGTGATGGGGAAGTTTCTCGACCCGTTGGCCGATAAACTGATTGTCATGGCAGCGCTGATCATGATGATTCCTCTGGGCCGTGTTCCGGCCTGGGCCGTGTTCCTGATTCTGGCGCGTGAAATGCTGGTAACCGGGTTGCGTTCCATCGCTTCATCAGAAGGGATTGTGATCGCCGCCAGTGATCTGGGGAAGTATAAGACCATTTTTCAGATGGTCGCCATCATTGCTCTGATGTTGCATTACGACTATTACTGGTTCTTTGGTCTCAAATGGGAAATATTCCACGTCTCCATGCAGTTCGTCGGCAGCTTTTTCTTCTACGTTTCCTTCGTTCTGGCCATGTGGTCAGGGGGCGATTACCTGTATAAGTTTTCCCGGGTACTTGTTAAACAATAATCAGCAACGGTGTAGCTGAAAAAAAACATCAACAAACAGTTTTTATTTGACTTGTTCATAGCTTTCTTGTTAAAAGATTCCTCGCTGCACGCGGGAATAACTCAGTGGTAGAGTGCAACCTTGCCAAGGTTGACGTCGCGAGTTCGAATCTCGTTTCCCGCTCCATTATATAGAAAAGGCCTGATCTGCTGATCAGGCCTTTTTTCGTTGTACCTGTACCCATTCAACTCTTTGGTTTATCTCCTCCAGGCGTAATTTCTTATCTGTACTGTTTTTTCTATTCTCTTGTGATCGTAAACATATCCTGTGACAAAAGTGTGATGTCAGTGTGTCATTTGAGTAAAAGGTTGTACTGCGGTCAACCCTGTCGATCTTCAATGAATGACGAATTAGTTCGATTGCGTGGCAGAACAACAGCCCTTTTCCGAAGACACAATCGCGCCTGATCTGCTGAACTTATTTCTAATCAGGCGCGATGGAATTTGTAGCACCTTTTAAATAGATATGCTGCTGCAATCGTAATGTTGACAAGTGGGAGTTATCTGTTAGTTTTTTCAATATTCTATAGAGCTTTTTTTATGAAAATATTCCCTGCATGACAACGCCAAACTCTCTGTGAGGAGAGGACGGAAAGCATGGGGTCTTTGTCTCTCTTTTCGGGGTAAAGATGGCCTGGCTGCTAACGTGCGAAACGGTTTCGGCTAGCCAGGTTTTTTTTAAGGAGGGCATGTGTTTATGAGTCGATCTGTCTTTGTTTCGGCTGTTTTCTGCAATAATACGAATATGTATCGAAGGGTCAGATGGCTGCTGACTCTGGCAACCTGCCTGATTTTGATGATTCCTCTGGCGGTTTCCGCCGAAGAATCTTATCAACCCGCCTTATTCACGCCGGACTCTTCCGGGGGGATCCCACTTTCCATCACCCGCTTTATCGACCTGGTTATCAATAGGAATCAGCAGCTGCAGTCGCAGCAGGCTGATCAGATTATCAAGATGGAGGGCGTCAAGGCCGCGCGGGCGATTTTTGAGCCTGCCCTTGTTGGTAGCTACAGTCACCAGTTCAATCGTGAACAGAACAGCACGACAGATTTTTTCAGTCGTGGTGGTACGGAAACCTACCAGCAGGAGGCTGACAAGTACGCGCTGGAGGTCGAGGGTTTGGTTCACACTGGTGCACAGTATAAGGTCGGTGTGGCTTGGAGTGAAACAGAAGACAGTATCAACGAAAGCGTTGAAGAATATCGGCCCCTGGCCTATGTGAATTTGACTCAGCCGCTGCTTAAAAATGCCGGGATCAAAACCACGACTACGCAGATCCGCATCGCACAAGCGGATACCGATCTGGCTTTGCAGAGTTATCGCCAGGAACTGCTCAACGTTGTCGGCCGGGCGACCGTGATCTACTGGGACCTCTATCTGGCTCAGAAAAAAGTTGCGATGCGTACCGAATCGGTGCAGGTGGCCAATCGGATTCTGGAAGATAATCGTGCCCGCTATAGAACGGGCAAGATGGCAGAGATTGAGGTGCTGGAAGCGGAGGCCGGTCTGGCCCTGCGCAAGGCCCTCGAAGTTGAGGCCCGCAAGACGTATGTTGCGGCCATGAATGATGTGCTTACTCTGTTCGCGGAACATGCCGTTGGCTATGATGCAGATATTATTGCTATTGATCCGCTTGTTCTGGAAAGCGGTACCTATAGCTACCAGGATTCGATCGGCAGGGCGTTCAAGCTGAGACCGGAATACCTAGCGACCCATACCAAGCTATCCCAGGAAGATATCCGCCTTGCTTATGCCAAGAATCAACGCTGGCCGGAATTGGATCTGAAGGCCAGTTTGGGCCTGAATGGTCTGGATAACGACCAGTCCGATGCCTGGGCCAATCTGGAAAGCAAAGACTATTATTCATGGTCGGTGGGAGTGGAATTTCGGATCCCGCTGTTTGGCGACCAGAAAAGTAGCAGTGAGATGGCCCAGGTTAAGCAGAGAAAACGCAAGGTTCTGCTTGAAATGAAAGCCATTGAAGTGGCATTGGCCAATGCCGTAGAGACAACCATTTACAGTATTCAAAGCGCAACCGAACAAGCCCGGTATTCCTCCAGCGTAGCTGAGTTCAACAGTCGTCTGTTGGAAATCGAGCTTGTACGTTTAAAGGCGGGCAAAAGCAACAGCCGGATGGTGCTTGAAAAAGAAGAGGATTTCCGCAGTGCCAGAGAGGCGGAGTTGGAGGCGTTGGTTAATCAGAAAAAAGCCATCCTTGAGCTGGAAATGGCCGAGGGCAGTCTGCTTTCCCGTTATCACAAGGATGTTCTGGAGGAGGGGGTATGATGAACTCACTGGTCGCCTGGAATAATCAGTTCGGAGTTCTCAGCGGGGGGCTTGTACGCTGTGTCTTGCTTGTCGGCCTGATTATTGGCGGCAGTCTGTCACCTGCTGTGGCAGAGGAGATTGGCGGCATTTCCGGTATTACAGAACCGGTGCATGATGTCATCCTGAGTTTGTCCACCAGCGGAACCGTTACCAGGATCTTTTTTAACGAAGGCGATTATGTCAAAAAAGGCAAAGTGATCCTCGGGCTGGATATGCAGCTCGAAACCTTGGAAGTTGAGCGTCGCAAGCTGATCTGGGAAAGCAAAGCGGAACTTAATTCGGCCATTGCCCGTGTCGCGACCCTGAGCTCTCAGCTCGATGCGAGTCGGGAACTTTACAAGAGTACCGGCTCAATCAGCCAGGAAGAATTGGAGCAGCAGCAGCTTGAATTTGAACTCGCCGTCGCCGAGAAAGAACGCCTGAAAATCAGCGAGGAGCGCGAGCGGATTGAATACAGGATCGCTGTAGAGCAATTGAACAAACGAAGTCTGTGCGCGCCATTCTCTGGGATCATTACGGAACTTTTGGCTGACATCGGTGAAACCAGTGAACTGGATGTTCCTCTCGTGCATCTCGTGGATACCAGCCAGTGCCTGTTTGTCTGCACCGTGGAGGAGCAGGTTGGACGGACATTGCAGAGAGGGCCTGCCGTGAATCTAGAGCTTGAGGCGGGTGAGATTCCCGACAAGATAACGGCAGAGATCAGTTATGTCGATCCGGTGGTTGATCCGGCCAGCGGGCTCCAGAGAGTGAAGGCTGTCTTTGAGAACAAGGACGGAAAAATTCATCCAGGTGTCGCCGGGAAGATGTTTATTTCCAGACGTGCTTCAGACGTCGAACAGTAATTTGAAGGGGATTCCTGTCAGTATGGATCTCTGTTGCTGGCTGACCTTTGACCGCAAGGGTAGGTGCGCATTATGGGCTACACACAAGAACAACAGAATATAACCAGGGAGCAGGTAATCGAGAACCTGGGGAAAATGCGCCAGTACGAAGGACATCCTAAGACGTTCTGGCCGTCTCTTCTCGAAAATACCGCTCACTTCGTTGAAGCGAAACTTGGTTTGATCCTGATTCAGGACGATGTTGATGCGCCCTGGAAAACTCTCTGTCACTGGCCGCCTAGAGAACGGGAGTTCCTGAAGGCACCCGAGTTGATCAAAAAGATTGAAGCTGTTGCCGATGCTTCACTTGTCAAAAAATATGCTTGGGACAACAGCTCGCTGGTAAGTAACAAGGGAGAGCAGGCCAGCCTTTTAGCTATCCGTTTCGAACTTCTGGAAGAAAGCTGGGAGAGTGTCGCTGTCTTTGTGCTGGATAACAGGTCTGAGCAGGAGCTTGAAGGGCTGGCGATAAATCTCAAGTTGATCGCCGATACACCGGTTATTTATCAACTCGGTCGGATGGCGCGGCAGTCCATGGATGATGTCAACCAGTTTTCGGAAGCCCTCGACCTGATGTTGCTGCTCAACGCCGAAGAGCGTTACCTGGCGGCAGCCATGACCTTTTGTAACGAAATTTCCTCCCGATATCTTTGCAGTCGGGTTAGCCTGGGATGGCTTGAAGATGGTTACGTCAGGCTTCAGGCCATCAGTCATATGGAACGCTTTGAGAAAAAAATGGAAGTGGTGCAGGCCCTGGAAACCGTCATGGAAGAGGCTTTTGATCAGGATGAAGAAATTCTCTGGCCTCAGCCGGATGATAGCACTGCCGTTACCCGGGACCATGCAATCTATACCAAGGAACAGAGTGTTTCCTACATGGTTTCCCTGCCGCTTCGTCTTGAAAACTCTGCTGTTGCTGTGCTCTGTTGTGAACGGGCTGGCGAAACCTTTTCTGATGCTGACCTGAGAGGATTGCGCGTATTGTGCGATCAAGCTGTTCGAAGGTTAGGTGACCTCAAGGAGCATGATCGCTGGTTTGGTGCTCAGATCGCAGCTGACCTGCGTAAAAGAATCCCGCAATTGAAAAGTGCTGAGCATACTTTTGCCAAGGGGATTGGCCTGCTGCTGTGCCTGTTGCTGGCCTTCCTGTTGTTTGGTCGACTGCCCTACCGGGTCGAGGCTCCCTTTATTTTGCGTACGGATGATGTCAAATATCTGCCTGCGGCCCACGATGGCTACATCGACAGTGTCCCGGTTCGTGTCGGTGATCGGGTTGATGAGGGCGCATTGCTTTTGACCCTCGATACGCGGGAATTGCTACTCGAGGAATCGGCTGCGATTGCCAACCTGAACCGTTATTCACGAGAGGCTGAGAAGGGCAGAGCCGAGAATGCTCTGGCTGAAATGAAAATTTCCATGGCTTTGGCTGCTCAGGCTCGGGCGCAACTCGACCTGATCCGTTACAAATTGAACCATTCTGAAGTCAAGGCGCCCTTTCAGGGGATCGTTGTCGAAGGAGATCTTGAGGAGCTACTGGGGGCACCAGTCAACAAAGGGGATGTGTTGTTCAAGGTTGCACATCTGGAAAAGATGTACGCCGAGTTCGAGATCAGTGAGCGGGATATCCATGAGCTTTCAGATGGACTTTCCGGCGAGATTGCTTTTGTAAGTCAGCCGCAACTGAAGTTTCGGGTGACGTTGGAGCGGGTGGATCCGGTTTCCCAGGCCAAGGAGGAGGGTAATATCTTCTTGGCCAGGGGCATGTTCCCTGAGCAAAAGGCAGACTGGTGGCGACCTGGAATGAGCGGCGTGGCGAAGATTGATGTCGGTAGCCGCAATGTTCTGTGGATTTTGACGCATCGCACCATCGATTTCTTCCGTATGTTGCTGTGGTGGTAATATGAGTAAAAACAGTAAAACGTTCAGTGAATCATGGCATCGCATTGCCGATCAAAAGATTGGCCTGCGCGCCAATGTCAAGATCCGAAAACAGTATTTTCGAGGGGAGAAGTGGTACGTTCTTCATGATCCTTTCAATAACCAGTTTTTCCGTCTGCGGCCGGAAGCTTACGTATTTGTCGTCCGGCTTCGTCAGGATCGTACTGTTGGTGAGACCTGGGATGAGAGCCTCAAGCGTGATCCCGATGGTGTCCCCGGACAGGAAGAAGTTATCCAGCTGCTGTCCCAGTTACACTTTGCCAACCTGCTCTATTATGAGCGTCCCTCGGACAGCGCCAATTTATTTGATCGTTACAAACGCCGTAAACAACGTGAATTGAAATCGAAACTGCTCAGTATCATGTTTTTTCGGATACCGCTGTTCGATCCTGATCGACTGCTGAAGCGTTGCATGCCGATTACCAAGTTGATGATCAGCTATGGGGCCGCGTTGCTCTGGTTTGTCGTCGTTGGTTTCGCTCTGAAGCTGGTCTTCGACCGCTTCGACGAAGTGGCGTCCCAAGCGCAGGGTCTGCTGTCGCCGGACAATCTTCTCTTCCTCTATCTTGGCATGGTACTGGTCAAAACTCTGCATGAATTCGGCCATGCCGTTGTCTGTCGACACTTCGGTGGAGAGGTCCACACCATGGGGATCATGTTCCTGATCTTTACCCCGATCCCCTATATGGATGCGACTTCCAGCTGGTCTTTTCGTAGCCGCTGGCACCGGGCTTTTGTCGGTGCCGCCGGTATGATCGTAGAAGTTTTTGCTGCAGCACTGGCAACCTTTGTCTGGGCGTATACCGGTCCGGGGCTTGTACATGGTTTGGCGTATAACATGATGTTTATTGCCTCGGTTTCGACCATACTTTTCAATATCAATCCACTGCTGCGCTTTGACGGTTATTACATTCTTTCGGACCTGCTCGATATCCCGAATCTACATACCCAGTCACGTCTTTATCTTCGTCATCTTGTGGAATATTATTTGTTCGCTTACAAGGATTCGATCAGCCCGATTCAAACCAGAAGAGAGGCCTTCTGGCTGGCAACATTCGGGATTATGAGCGGGATTTATCGGATTGTCGTTTTTACCGGAATCATCCTCTTTGTCGCCGACCAGTTCTTGTTGGCCGGACTGTTTATGGCCATGGTCTGTGTTATCTCTTGGGGCGTCGTTCCACTGTTCAAGTTTATTCAGTATCTGGCAACCAGTCCCCGGCTGGCGAGATCGCGATTGCGCGCAACGGCGATCAGTTTTGGTGCCATTGTCGCCGTGGTTTTCTTTCTGGCGATCTGCCCCTTCCCGAACCGTTTCAGGGCGCCCGGGGTGCTGGAGGCGTCGCATTATGTCCAGGTGGTTAACCATGCTTCCGGCTATGTCGATGCCGTTCTGGTGCCCTCTGGCGAAGACGTTGAGTTTGGCAGCCCGTTGCTGAGACTGAGTGATCGGGAACTGGAGCTGGAAATCGAGGGCGCCAAGGCACAGAAAGAAGAGACCGTGGCATTACAGAAGTTGGCCCGCTATCGCAATACTGCTGATCTTGAACCAATCAGAAAGCGCTTGGAAACGATCGAAGAAAAACTTGCCAATCTGCTCTACCGACAACGGGCATTGATCGTGAAAACCCGTGAAGAAGGAACCTGGGTGTCACCGGGCAGCAATGAAATGGTCGGAACTTGGATCCCAAGGGGAACCAACGTTGGAACAGTTGTCAACCATGACCAGTTTCGTTTTTCCGCCGTGGTTTCCCAAGATGAGGCATCTAATCTGTTCGCGGATCAATTGAGGAACGTTGAAGTGCGTTTATATGGGCAAAGCGGGACACCCCTGAGAGTTACGTCGTATGAAATCATACCCTTCCAGCACGAAAGACTTCCGTCTGCCGCTCTTGGCTGGCGCGCTGGGGGGGATGTGGCGGTAGCCGTTACTGACGAATCAGGTCTGGAGGCTGCCGAACCGTTCTTTCAGATTTATGCTGAGATCGATCCTCGTCCAGACGTTGCCTTCTTGCACGGTCGTTCCGGCAAGATTCGCTTTAGTATGAGTCCTGAGCCCCTCCTGTTTCAATGGGGGCGTAGTCTGCGACAACTGCTTCAGAAGAGGTACCAGATTTGACGTCACTGTCTCGAAATTACTGGTCTACCCGGATTTTGTTTCCTGAAAAATTGTATCAGGGACTGGATCGCGTGACCCATTCTTTGCTCGGACTCTCGCGTCGTCGACCGGGGATTTTGCAGAAGATGCATCAGGAAGCAGAGCACATTGCGGAGCTCTCCCTGACCTTTCAGCATGTTTCTGACCGGCGATTGCGTGACCGCCTTGACGAGTTCAAGGTCCTTTTCCGTAGACAGAAAAATGGGCGCGAAGAGGTTCTTCCTGAAGCATTTGCCATTATGACGGAAGCAGCCTATCGAACCCTGGGCATGCGGCCTTACCCGGTCCAGATTCTGGGGGCCATGGCGATGTATCACGGCTATCTCGCCGAAATGTCAACCGGTGAAGGCAAGACCCTGACCGCCTGTCTGCCGGCTATTCTCGCCGGCTGGTCCGGGCGGCCATGTCACATTATAACGGTCAACGATTACCTTGCCGGGCGCGATGCCAATGAAATGAAGCCCCTTTATACCTATTGCGGAGTCAAAACCGGGGTCGTGACCAGTGCGATGGATCCAGCCGAGCGCAGCAAGAATTACCGGCAGGACGTTGTCTATACGACGAGTAAAGAGATCCTTGCTGATTTTTTGCGTGATCGTCTGAAAATCGGCATTTGTCACCAGCCTTCACGGCGGTTACTGCGGCAGATGCGCCATCCCGGCAACGCAAGATCCGATGCCCTGGTGATGCGCGGTCTTGACACCGTAATTGTGGATGAAGCTGACAGTGTATTGATCGATGAAGCGGTTACTCCGTTGATTATCTCTCAATCCCAGGAAAACAAGGGGCTGCTGCTGGCTTGCAGTCGAGCTGACAGGATTGCCCAGAGCTTTGTTCGCGACGAGGATTACCAGGCTGTGATGAAGTATCGAGAGGTGAATCTGACCGAGGCCGGGCGGGATAAGATCGAGGCGTTGTCTGCTACCTTGCCGGGCATCTGGCGAGGCACCAGTCGTCGCGAAGAACTGGTGGTTCAGGCTCTGACGGCCCGTGAGTTTTACCAGCGCGACAAGCAGTATGTCATCCAGGAAGATAAGGTTGTTATCGTCGATGAGTTTACCGGGCGTCTCATGCCGAACAGAACCTGGCGACAGGGTATGCATCAGGCCGTAGAGGCCTGTGAGCAGCTTGAGATGAGCGACCCGAGCGAGACCTTGGCCCGTCTCAGTTTTCAACGATTTTTTCGATTTTTCAGAAAACTGAGTGGCATGACCGGGACCGGTTGTGAGGCTGCAGGCGAATTCTGGCAGATCTATCGCCTGCCTGTGCTGACCATCCCCAATCATCGACCTTGCCAGAGGGTCTTGTCTCCAGACCGGATTTTTGTCGATGAAGAGCAGAAATGGCGGGCAATTGTTGAAGATATCGACCATTGCCATGCCAGCGGACGCCCGGTTCTTGTCGGCACCAGAAGCGTTAAAATGAGTGAAAAACTGGCGGAAATGCTTACGGAAAAAGGTCTCTCAGTCAACCTTTTGAATGCTGTGCGGCATCAGGAAGAGGCGCGTATTGTGGCGGCTGCCGGCGCTCCAGGTGCGCTGACGATCTCCACCAATATGGCGGGTAGGGGCACCGATATCAAGTTGGGACAGGGCGTCGCGGAGTTGGGAGGCTTGCATGTTATTGCCACGGAAAAAAATGAATCCGGTCGTATTGATCGTCAGCTTTTTGGTCGTTGCGCCCGTCAGGGCGACCCCGGTAGTGCCCTGGCTTATGCGTGTGTGAGTGATGAATTGTTTCAGCGCTTTGCTACCGTACCGGTTCGTAAGGTCGTTACTGCAGCGATCTCAAAGGGTTCTCCCGGTGCGCAAAAACTCGCCGAAAAGTCTATTGCCCGTGCGCAGCGCAGTGCCGAACGACTCGCTTCTCGACAGCGTAGCGGCATTCTGAAAATGGATACCTGGCTTGCGGATGCCCTTTCTTTCACCGGATCGAACGTCGATTTTTGACAGGCGATTAAAAAGTTTTACCCGCTAATTTCCCAACGAAGTACAAGCCGAAAATGAGATTTTATCCTGCTCCAAAAATAAAAAACTCAAAGAAAATAGTGCTTGATTTTGCTCGCCCATCCATGGGTTTAACAGGCTGTTTTTCACCCGCACTTCAGCATTGTCCGGTTAGTTTTTTGCAAGTCGGCGTCTTCGCTTTCCCTGTCTAATTTTGCCAGACGATTTTTTAGTTTCCGGATTCCCCGCAGCTTCATTCGCGATCTGCATGCGTAGCTCTCTGACTCGATGGATACTGATCTTTTCTCCATGCTGTTCCCGACAATAAATTGCAAGGAGCAGGTAAGTAATAAGCCCGCCAAGGATCTGGACCATCAATCCATATGGGCTTCTGGCAATCAGGTGGTATACCTTGAGGTGTCGTTTCCCCCAACCAAAGAACGTTTCGATGCTCCATCGCAGTTTGTAAACCTGGGCGACATCTATCCTGACACAGGGGGGTGCAATCAAAGTCCTGAAGGCGCGCACCTTATGTTTTTGTATCAGTTTTTTGAAGGACCGCATGTCGTAACTCCTTGGTTATTAGGTGGTTACGATTGCTGTGAGAAATTTATTCGCTAAATGTCAAACGAAAAATGCAGCATCTGTCTGATTTTTTCAGTGTTTTTTTTAAGAATGCATGCAAGGATCTAACCGGACAATGCTGAGTATTAGTGGCTTGTGCAGCTAATCATTATGCGCAATCATGGATTATTTTTGTTGCTGCGCCGCGTCGCCTCATGGCACGATAAATCGAATGACAGACCTGTTTGCTTGGATGATAAAGGACTTGTTTGATGTCAAAACAATTGGACATAATTGAATATTATGACC
>JAGGYC010000124.1 GCA_021162745.1 Desulfuromonas sp.
CCACTTTTTTGATTAAGTAAAAAGTAGATGGGGAAGAGCTCTCATCCTTGCCCCCTTTGGGGGCAAGGTAAGGTATCCCCTTCAAGGGGTAATCAAAACCGGCCCCTCTGGGGTCGGATGTTTATTGCTTTTAATTGATTTTGAATATTGATTGTTTTTCGTTGTTTCAATGTCGAGCCATTTAAAAACAGGGTAGCTTTTTTTCAATTTTGCGATGTCCTTCAAGACCCCAGTGGAAACGAAAAATAGTTTGTTTTCGCCGCCGAGCATAAGCTTTTCAATATATTCAAGGTGGGGCAGAGAGATTAACTCGTAAAATAGTTTTTTGTTTTTTGATTTGTTTCCAATTGTTGGGATGTCGAGAAGTTCGAGAAATGAAATATGTTCGGCATGTTCAGGTCCGAGGCCTATTTTGCTGAAATTTAGGTGAATAGTTCGCGTCTGAGCTTAAAAACACAACACGGGCTTTTTCGGGCGACTGTCCCTGAAAAGGCTTTCTGTTGAATAGCTCAACCATTTCCGCAGATGTGTGTTTTTGGAAGTCCATAAATTCCTGTTTGCTAATGTTGAGTTAACTGGTTGCGGGGCAGTTCCCGCAAGCCATGTTGAACGACAGGTTATGTTGATTTTTTCTTTCGTTTATCTTTGACTAAATAGGAATTTCCTGTTCCACGTTTTAGTTCAAACAAATCAATTGCTTTAATAAGGCTACTTAAGTTTTTGTAACCATAATTCCTGGTATCAAAAGAAGTTTTATTTGATATATGTGAACCTACTGGTCCAAGAGCCGCCCAACCATTATCTTCTTCGGTTGCTTCAATTGCTTGACGGAGCAGATTTATCAGTTTGGTATCTGATTTTATATTTTTAGGTTTTGTTTGTACTGAACCATTTTCTTTGGAATCTTGGTCTAAAAATAAGAATTTGGAGCATGCATTCACAAATGGTGAAGGAGTTTTTCGCTCGCCAAACCCTAAAACGACCTTACCTTCAGCAAGAGCACGAGTAACCATAGGTGTGAAATCACAATCTGATGATACGAAACACATCACATCAATATCTTTAGTATACATCACATCCATTGCATCAATTACAAGTGCAATATCGGAGGCGTTTTTTCCTTTAGTGAGATCGTATTGTTGTATAGGTTGAATTGCATATTCGTGTAAAAGATCTTCCCATGGTTTTAAGGAAGGATTTTTCCAATTACCGTAAGCTTTTCTTATTGTTACAACACCATATTTGGCAACTTCACTGAGAACCGCTTCAAACTTACTAGCAGGTGCATTATCTGCATCAATAAAGAGTGCTATTTTCTGATTTGATTCATTCATTTTTAGTTTGCACCTTTTTAAAAACATAACAAGTTATGATCTGGTTTCCGCATAACATCACGAATACCAAGTCCAAAAAATTCAAAACGACAAAACGACAAAACGTCCAGTTTTCTAACCGGATAACACCCATTCCGCAATGTTGAGCAGAAACTGGAGACCACTTCAAGCTCAGCTACTCAACACATTTGAAACTTGGCAATCAGAGCAACTTCATATCTTACGCCCACATCCTACCAGTGTCAAAATTTTACCCGCAGGGCAGCAACCACTCACTTTCAAACCAAAACGACATCAGGGTCTCATTCATAACAATAAAATTCCTGATTAGCACGAATCTTCCGTTTTGCTCTCTGTATCCGTTATGCCCGCCTTCGCGGGAGAGACGAACTTGAGGGTTGGTTTTCGGCTGTAGCGGAAGATTTGATGCGAATCAGGTTCTTTGTTGTCAGTTAACATAAAACATCCCTCCCACCTTTATTTTCCAAACACTGTGCTACTCTTTTAATAACGCTGAATGAGCAGAAGGGTGGAGCCTATGAAATTTGTTGCCGTGTCGATGTCGGTTGTACGTTTTGGGCTGTTGGTTGGTCTGTTGTTCTGTGTGTTGGTTGCATGCCACTGCCAAATCGCAGTGGCCGAAATCACCTTTGGTTCCGACACTCCTGACGACGAATTTGTTGTTCTTCAATTTGCGGATGCTGAGCCCGTAGCACCCGAACGTGTAGCACCGGAATCCGTAGTGCGCAGACCTGTTCCTGTTGCACCCACTGTGGATGAATCTGCGGCCCTTGAATCCGTTGTGACTGACCTTGTCGCGTCACAATCCGCTGCTGTTGAACCAGTCGTGGTTGAGCCCACTGCTCTAGATGCTATTGTTACTCAACTTGTCGCGAAGCAAAACGACGCGGCTACGGTTGAACCTATTGCCGTCGATCCAGGCATCCTTGCCAACGTTTTTGCTGATGACGATGTGCCTGAAGCCGGAACGCCTATCGATCCTGCCATTGATGATGAAATTATCTACCATCCCCCGGCTGAATTTAGCGAACAGCCGCTCCCCGCTGATGCCGAACTACAACGCTGGATTGCCGGGATGAAGACTGCTCGCCGTGGGCCGTTCAAACGGATTCGCTGGTTCTGCGCCGATGGCTATATCTATCCCCCCGACCCCTATGGTTGCTCAGCGTTTGGCGGTGGTGTCCAGCATGGAGAGTGGACGGATCGGGTCAAGCAATTGCGTGCTCACGGTTATCTGGTGGCTAATGTGTTGGCCGATCTGCAACCGGAGGCTTTCGTTCGCTCGGCGGATTGGTCCGACCGGCTCAAGCAGATGCTGTTGGAGCAGTTTCTGGTCACGGCTGATGATGGCTGGATATTGCGCAAAGCCCGTTTCTATCGCGGTGCATTACAAATTGAGAATGAAGCGGCTAACGGTCGCGCAATCCTTGAAGGACTGCTCAGTCGCTATGATCTGTCCGGCAATCGATTTCTGTTGTTGCGCGAAGCCGCGCGGTTGTTGCCCCATGGTCGTTACCTGGCGTCGTTGAGTAAGATGCGTCAGTTGTCGCGCTCCATTGCCGAGCAGGATGCCGGTTTTGAGTCGTTGCGAACCAAGTTGCATGTGCGTCCGGAACCGGGGGATGCGGTGCGAATCCGTGAATACAGCAGTGAACAGGGGCTGGCGGAGTTAGAACCGGACTATCAACAGCTGGCAACGGCGTTGGCGGAATTGTATCAGCCGCGACCATTGATTGAGACTATAGAGGGCACTGCCGCGTTGTTTGAGGACAGTGCATTGGCTTGGAAGTTGCGGTTAGGTGCTGAACGATTGAATATCGATGGGGCGTCTGAGCAGCGTTATGCTGCCCTGTGTTCGTTGCTGGCGCTGGTTCGGGACGGCTTGCAAACCACAGCGGCGACCAAGAGGCAACAGGCATTACTTCATTTGAGCTTGGATCTGGAGCAGGCGGTGTTCACCATGGCCAATGCCTGGTTGGAACAGCTGCCCCAGGCCAACCGCCGCCAGACGTTTGACTGGTTACAGCACAGTGTTGAGGCGTTGTACGGTATCGGTCTGCTGTCGCCGCGTGAGCGGAGAGTTTTGCAGCGAGCAGTGCCGGATGCCGAGCAAATGACGTTGACGGTGGCGGAATACATGGAACGCGTTGCCACCTTGGCGCGGGTACCGGAATGGGCTGAAGGGACGTTACATCAGCTGTTTGCGCCGACGGTGCAACACTGGTCACGCATCGAACCGTTGGCGGCGCTCTACCTGCCTGATCGTTTGCGCGGCAGTCCGCTGGCAGCCTATGCGACGGTGGCGGATCATCTCAGTGGCGATGGCAAGCAGTTGTTAGGGATTCGTAGTGAGCTGTTTGGCGAGGTGGTGGCCACTGGTATCAATGCCTTGAACCCCGGTCTGGCGCGGGGGCGATTGTTGCGCTGGCAGCCGGGAATGGCACTGTCGGAGTTGGATAGCGAGGCGATCTATATTTTGCCGGAAACGGTGGCCGAGCTGCCACGGGTGGCGGGGATTATCACTGCCGGGCGCGGCAATGCCCTGTCCCATGTTCAGTTGCTGGCGCGGAATTTGGCCATCCCCAATGTGGCTATCGAAAAAAGGTTGCTGGATCGCCTTGAACCTTATCTGGGCCAAACGGTGGTATTGGCCGGCAGTCCGGCGGGGGTGGTGCTATTAGCGCAGGATGGGCTGCAGTGGCAGGCGTTGTTCGAAAAACAGGCGGCTGCACCGTTGCTATTGATTGAACCGGATCTGGATAAACTCGACCTGACGGTGACGGACATGCTCCCTCTTGAACGTTTGACCATTGCCGATTCAGGGCGGGTAGCGGGTCCCAAGGCGGCTAATTTGGGTGAGTTGAAGGTGCAGTTCCCGGAGTTGGTGGCCGATGGTCTGGTGGTGCCGTTTGGGGTGTTCCGTCAGTTCTTGCAGCAGCCGTTATCCGCCGGAGGGCCGATGGTGTTTGACTGGTTGCGGCAGCAGTATGCCGAGCAGGCCACCATCAGCGATGCGACGCTTCGACAACGACAGACCTTGGCGATGCTGGCCCGGCTGCGTGATTGGATCACCACGACGCCATTTTCTGCTGCGCTACGTCAGCAGCTATGGCAGGCAATGCAGCATAAATTTGGTAATGATGGCAGCTATGGTGTGTTTGTCCGTAGCGATACCAATGTCGAAGACCTTCCCGGTTTTAGCGGCGCCGGATTGAACAAGACCGTGCCGCATGTGGTCGGTTTTGAGGCGATTGTCAAGGCGATACGCCAGGTGTGGGCATCGCCGTTTACCGAGCGTGCCTATAGCTGGCGTCAGGCCCATATGCCGCAACCGGAGCAGCTATATGCCTCGGTGTTGCTGATGAAGAGTGTGCCGGTGGCGAAATCGGGGGTGCTGGTGACGCAGGATATCTTCAGTGGTCGCCGCGATCACTACACGGTGGCCATCAATGAAGGGATCGGTGGTGCGGTGGCCGGACAGCGGGCAGAAGAGCTGTTACTTGATGCGGCTGGTGGCGATGATGGCGGCAACATTCAGCTGTTGACCCAGGCCAGCGAACCAATGAAACGGATGTTGGCTGATACGGGTGGCATCACCAAAGTGGCGGCTTCGGGGGCGGATGCGGTATTGAGTGAGGATGAGGCTCGCATCCTGGTGGAGATGGGGCGGAGTTTGCCGCAACGTTTTGCCGGTTTGCGCGATGGTCAGGATGGGCGCGATGGATCTCAAGCCGCTGATATTGAGTTTGGTTTTGTCGATGGTCGCTTTGTGTTGTTCCAGATCCGGCCCTTTGTCGAAAGTGGCTGGGCACGCGACAGTCGCTTTCTCGCTGAACTGGATGGCGAATTGGGCCAGCATGCGGACCAGGTGATCTCTCTGGATCAGCGCAGTGAGGAGGGGCGATGACCGAGTGGATGGGCTGGGGGCGGAGTTTATGTCTGCTGTTGTTGGTCTGGACGACGCCGGTTTGCGGCTATCCCCTGGATGGTACGGACTATACCGGGATCACCCGCTTACAGGCCGATCATCTGGTGCAGCAGGGGCAGATGAAGGGGCGGCATCTACCGAAAGGGGCATTGCTGCCGCTGGCGGCGGTGGATATCCGTTTGGAGCAGCAGTCGCAGCTGGTGATTCCAGAGATTGACCTGGAGTTTCAAGCTGAACTGGTGGCACTGCTCGGAGAGGATGCCGATAACTATGCGCTGGCGGTGCTCGATCTCAGTGATCCGGCGCAGCCGCGCTATGCCGAGCATCATGGTGATGCCGATTACAGTCCGGGCAGTCTCGGCAAGTTGATGATTGTGCTGGGGATATTTCAGGCTCTGGCCGATCTCTACCCGGATGATATTGCCGCCCGCGAACAGATTTTACGCCACACCCAGGTGACGGCGGATCAGTTCATCCGTGATGATTTTCACCGCGCGCCGTTCTGGCAGCCCGGTGATCCGTATATCCGCTACCGCAAGATTTGTCAGGGTGATAGCAATAACCTGTGGGGTACCCTCGACTGGATGATGTCGGCCAGTTCCAATGCTGCGGCCAGTCTGGTGTTGCGTGAGTTGATGCTGATGGTGGAATTCGGCAGCGTCTATCCGCCAACGGTGGAGCAAACGCAACGTTTTTGGCAGCAGACACCGCGAAAACAGCTGTCGCAGCTGTTAAGCCGAGCGTTACATGAGCCGGTGGCACGCAATGGCCTTGATCCTGCTCAGTTGCGCCAGGGGGGATTTTTCACCAGGCGCGGCAAACAGCTGGTGCCGGGTAAAAAGAGTCATGCTACGCCACGGGCGCTGGTGGAATTTTTGTTGAAGATGGAGCAGGGTCGGTTGGTTGATCCGTTTTCCAGCCGCGAGATCAAACGGCTGCTGTATATGACCGAACGGCGCATCCGCTATGCCTCGCATCCGGCCTTGCATCCGGCGGCGGTCTACTTCAAGTCGGGATCGTTGTATCGCTGTAAGGCCGAGGAGGGTTTTGTGTGCAAGAAATATCAGGGCAACGTCGATAATCTGCTCAACTCGGTGGCGATTATTGAATCGCCTGCCGAGCAGCCGCAGTTGCATTATCTGGTGGTGGTGATGTCGAACGTGTTGCGGAAAAATTCAGCCGTGGCCCATCAGACCTTTGCCATGCGCTTGCATCGTCTGCTGGAGAAGTACCATGCGGAGAACCCCCCTCACTCCGATCCTCTTCCCAAGGGAGAGGGAGGTTTTCATAAACCGCAGGGATCAGCGATGGAATCAGCTGTGGCAGATAAGGTCATCGAGGGCGACGATCAGATCCTTGAGCCAGACTCCCGCTGAGGGATTGTTAGCCAGCGCCACGGCAATATAGCGGCGACCATTGTGCTCGATGAGGGCGCTGTCGGCATGGTAGGTGCGCCAGGTGCCCGACTTACGAAAGATTTTGGCTTCTGGAGTGGCGTTTTGCAGCCCCTTGACAAACTTGTGATGAATGGCCGGTTCACCGAGGATCGTCTTCATCTCATGGCTCATCTCCGGCGATACCAATTGACCGGTTTCGAGCAGATAGTAGAAGCGAGCCACTTGCAACGCGGTGGCACCGTGGGACAGATTAGCGAGGGGATCACGTTTCCATGCCGGTGCTTTGCTATACTCTTTACCAACCCACAGACCACCGGATTGATCGGCATCGTAGAGATGGTAGCGTGGCGATTGCAACAGCTCGGCGAGATATTCTTTGCCCACCATGTTGAGAACCTCAGTGGCCGCGCTGTTGGATGAATTGCGGATCATCCGCACCAGGGTGGCATTCATGTGCTGATCCTGCTTGAGGTCGCCACTGGCGATCCGTTCAAAGGCACCGAGCAGGATGGCAATTTTCGGTAGACTGGCGGCATACATCATCCGGTCGCCGTTGACCTGGGCCAAGCGGGGATGGTTGGGATCGGTGACATCGACCAGGCTGACACACAGTTGTTTGCGATCCACCGCTTGTTCAAGATTAAGGGAGCAGAGACTGGCCTCGAGCCCCTGTTGCAATGCGGAATCGGTGCATGTGTTCAGGGCTGGGTATTCGGATTCCGCCCATGCTGCCCATGATGATGTGCTGGAAAATGACAGGGTGAAAAACAGGGTAAAAAATGGGACGGCGATCAAAAAGTGACGTAGAATTAGTAGGTTCATGGTGGGCATTATAGCGATTGTCGGGGGTGGAATGCAACAAAAGTACGATAAGCCAACACTCATCTGGAATAAACTGCGATTTCCGCCACTTAACTCATTAGGTGTGCGGGCGACGTTCCTGTTTGGCAATTTTTTGCTGATTATCATGGCCCTTTATCAGCTGAAACCGGCTAGTCGTTCGCTGTTTATCGAGGCGGTGGGAACCGATTATCTGCCCCATGTCTGGATCGGCACGGCGCTGGTCATGGGCGGCTTGATCACCGGTTATCATCGTCTTATTCGTCGTTTCCCCCGCTTATATATCGTCCTTTCAACCTGCCTGCTGTTCAGTGGCCTGCTGGTTGTGTTCCGGCTGTTGTTAACGACCAAACATCCGGCCGTAGTGGTGGCTTTTTACATCTTTGTCGATATCCTCGGTGTGGTGCTGGTGGAACAATTCTGGAGCCTGACCAATTCGATCTACAGCACTAGTGAAGGGAAGAGCTGGTATGGTTATATCGGTACCGGCGGCTTGCTGGGTGGGGTGATGGGTGGTCTTGTTGCGGCGATGATTTTACGTCATACCCCGTTACAGACTCCGGATCTGTTATTGGTGGCGGCGGCTATTCTGTTGGCCATTATGATCCTGACCTGGGTGATGGGGCGGCTGGGAATCTACCATGAAGTGGAAAACCTGGGCCATCCTACCACCTATCGCGGCGGCTGGCGGGTTCTCAAGCACAGCCGTTACCTGATGATGATCGCCGCCATTCTGCTGTTGGCGCAATTGGCGTCGCCGCTGGTGGAGTATCAGTTCATGAAAACCGTCGAGGATGTCTACCTTGAGCAGGAAGCACGCACCGCATTCTTGTCGCTATTTTTTAGTCTGCTCGGCGGGGTATCGATCAGTGTTAATCTGCTGGTGACATCGCTGGTGCATCGCAAGTTGGGAGTGGTGGCCGGATTGCTGGCCCAGCCGTTGTTGATGATGCTCTGTTCGCTGGGCTTTGTTTTTCAACCGACGCTGCCGTTTAGTGTGGCGACTAAAATCAGTGATCGCGGCTTATCCTATTCCATCAACCGCGCCTCCAAGGAGCTGTTGTATGTGCCCATCGATTCGATTCTCATCTATCAGGCCAAAGCGTGGATCGATATGTTTGGTTACCGGCTGTTTAAAATATTTGGCTCGTTTATTATTTTGTTTTTTACCCAATGGCTGCCGTTCAGGGTCAGTGTGCCGCAATTAAGCTGGTTTACTGTCGCCATCTGTCTGGTTTGGATTGGGTTGATTCTGCTGATTCAGCGTGATTATCAGAAGTTGTCGTGATGAGGTTGATCGCGCCATTCGCTGGTTGTTCCTGTTTTTTTTGCTCAACAATGGCCGGATACTGAAAAAAAATAGATAGCTGTTAATCTTCTTGGAGTCATCTGTTCGAATCACTTTGCCCTTTGTGTCCGCTGGCTCATGGCGTTTCGTTGTTGCTGTAGAGGAGAAGATTATGATCAGCCATCTTATTTCCCTGAATCCGAATAAAATTGTTCAATATCTCAAAAAGCCCGCTGATGAATTTACTCGACAGGATCTGGTTAAATTTATCACCGAAAATGAGATCAAGATGGTCAATTTTCGTTATGTCGGCGGCGATGGGCGGCTGAAAAAACTTAATTTCATCCTCCACAGCATGGAACATCTACAGAATATCCTCAGCTTTGGTGAGCGGGTTGACGGTTCAAGCTTGTTTACCTATATCCATGCCGATAACAGCGATCTGTATGTAGTGCCGCGCTTCAAAACAGCCTTTGTCAATCCGTTCAGCCCCATTCCGGCCGTCGACATCCTATGCTCATATTACACCAGTGAAGGAACGCCGTTGTTGAGTTCCCCCGAACAGTTGGTGCATCGTGCTCATACGGCGTTGAAGGCGCACAGCGGCTACACGCTGGAGGCGATGGGCGAGTTGGAGTATTACCTGTTCAGTGCCACCGATACCATCTATCCTATTGAGGAGCAGCGTGGCTACCATGAATCGCATCCGTTTGCCAAGTGGACCTTTATTCGTGAAGAGGCGATGCAGATCATCAGTGAGATTGGTGGCCGGATTAAGTATGGCCATGCCGAAGTGGGTAATATCCTTCATGAGGATGAGCACGGTCAAACCCAACAGATGGTGCAGCACGAGATTGAGTTTTTGCCGACGCCGATTGAGGATGCTGCTGATCAGTTGCTGTTGGCTAAGTGGGCGGTGCGCGAGGTGGCCTATAAACATAATCTCGAAGTAAGTTTTGCGCCAAAGATTATTGTCGGCCAAGCCGGCAGTGGGCTACATGTTCACAGCCGATTGGTTAAAAATGGTGAAAATCTAATGGTTGGCGAGCAGGGATTGACCGATACTGCTAAGCGACTCATTGCCGGCTATCTCGATCTGGCTCCGGCATTGTGCGCATTTGGCAACACGGTGCCGACCTCTTATCTCCGTCTGGTTCCACATCAGGAAGCGCCGACTTCCATCTGCTGGGGGGAGCGTAATCGGTCGGTGTTGGTGCGCGTACCGCTGGGCTGGCAGCATGATACCGATATGGTTCATCGTGAGAACCCTTTGGAGAGCGATGATCGACAACCGGTGATGAGCAATCAGACGGTGGAGATTCGCAGCCCCGATGGCAGTGCCAATATCCATCAGTTGTTTGCCGGGCTGGCGGTGGCGGCATGCCATGGCTTGTTGATGGAGAATGCCCTGCAGCTCGCCGAGCAACTGCATGTACCGGAAGATGCTGCGGCGCGTAGTGATTTACAGCAGTTGCCTGCATCCTGTTATGAAGCGGCGCTGGCGCTGGACGAGAAACGCGCCATATTTGAGCAGGATGGGATTTTCCCCGCCAGTATGATCGACAAGCTGATTGCGACGTTACAGTCTCATCAGGACCAGAACTTGAGTGAAAAAATATTTGGGGATACCTCGCGGTTGCAGGATTTGGTTCAGCAGTTTATTTACTGTGGTTAAAGGGAGGATAGCTGGAACGCAATTCATTGATGTTTGTGTGGAGCTGTAGCAGGCGTTTGAAAAATTGATCGTAAATGGTGCCCTGGGGAAACAATCCATAGTTTCAGCAAGGCGAATGTGTTAGAAAGCAGAGCATCGTTTAACGACCGAACCACCAGCATTTACGCTACAGCGCAGCATTCACAAGGACAATCATTTTGAGCCAAACCGACTTTTCATCCCTGAAGCTTCACTCCGATCTGCTGAAAAACTTAACCACCATTGGTTACGACACGATGACGCCTATTCAGGCTCAGAGTCTGCCCCACATTCTGGCCGGTAAAGACGTGATTGGCCAGGGCAAGACCGGCTCAGGAAAAACCGCTGCCTTTGGTCTCGGCTTGCTGCAAAAACTCAATGTTAAGCGGTTTCGGGTGCAAACGCTGGTGTTGTGCCCAACTCGCGAGTTGGCCGATCAGGTCTCTAAGGAGATCCGCAAGCTGGCGCGCACCATCCATAATATTAAAGTGCTGACCCTGTGTGGTGGCATGCCGTTCGGGCCTCAGCTGGGTTCGCTGGAACACGGTGCCCACATCATTGTCGGTACTCCGGGTCGAGTTGAAGAACATGTGCGCAAAGGGGCGTTGAAATTGAACAACCTGACCATGCTGGTGCTCGATGAAGCCGACCGCATGTTGGAGATGGGCTTTCAGGATGCGCTGGATGCCATCATTGACCAAACACCAGCCAAGCGTCAGACCCTGCTGTTCAGCGCCACCTTCCCGAAGCAGATTCAATCCATTGCCGAGCGGATCATGACGGATCCGGTGATGGTACAGGTGGAAGCCACCCATGACAGCGCCGTTATTCAGCAGCATTTCTATCAGGTTGAGGATGATGTGGAGCAACGGATGACTGCTCTGCGACTGTTGCTGTTGCACCATGCTCCAGATTCGGCGGTGGTGTTTTGTAATACCAAGCGCGAAACGCAGGATGTGGCTGATTATTTGGCAGAACATGGTTTCAGTGTCCTGGCGTTGCATGGTGACCTAGAACAGCGTGATCGTGATCAATCGTTGGTGCGCTTTGCCAACAAGAGCGTGTCGATTCTTGTCGCCACGGACGTAGCGGCGCGTGGCTTGGATATTGAAGCTCTCGATGCCGTGTTTAACTATCATATTGCCCGCGAAACTGAAGTCCATGTGCACCGCATCGGTCGTACCGGACGGGCGGGGAGCAAGGGGATTGCCTGTTCGCTGTACAGCGAAAAAGAGCACTTCAAGGTTGGTCGGCTGGCTAAATTTTTAGATCAGAGTTTGGAAGGCGAGCCGTTACCGCCGCTTAGTGTGCTGGATCAGTCGCCTATGGAGCCGCCCATGGCAACGCTGCAGATCGACGGCGGCAAAAGACAAAAGGTGCGACCGGGCGATATTCTCGGTGCCTTGACGGGTGCAGATGGGATTGCCGGAGCGCAGGTGGGCAAGATCAACGTTTTTGCCAACTGGGCCTATGTCGCGGTGACCCGCGATGCGGCCAGTCTGGCGCTGAAAAAGTTAGGCAGCGGGACATTGAAGGGGCGCTCCTTTCGGGTGCGGCGGATTCGTGGGTA
>JAGGYC010000036.1 GCA_021162745.1 Desulfuromonas sp.
ACTTACGATGTGTCGTTTTCCGTTATGCTTCACCTTGGCGGCAAGTCGGATCTTACGACCGACTGAGTTTTCTATTTTTCTGAGCTACGGCATTAAATAACTTGTTAGCTTATCGTTCTCTACTTTTTCCGTGGCATCGTTATACAGAACCCTGTTGGTGTAACACCATTGTTCGTCTAACTAATTATGATTCAGCGATGTCTGCACATGCACTCTTTGGTGAACAATACTTTACCTGATTAGTACCAATCTTCCGCTACCCCCTCCCCGAAAACAATCATCAGGGTCGTCTCTCCCGCCTTCGCGGGCATGACGAATACGGAGAGCAGAACCAAAACGGAAGATTCGTGCTAATCAGGATACTTTATTACTTGGACAAAGCACTGGGAGCCTGTCAGACATTTTACGAAACTATTCATTCATGGCGTAGGGCCGCAATAGGATCCAGACGCGAGGCGCGAATGGCCGGATAAAGGCCGAAGACAACGCCCACAGACAAACTGATGAGCAATGAAAGCACCAGACTACCTGATGTCACCACAGTACTCAATCCCGTTATCCGGGTGATCCCCCAAGGTAACAGCAGGCCAAGGGCTATCCCCAACAGCCCGCCACAACACGACAGCACCGCTGTTTCGATCAGAAACTGGACCACGATCTGGCGCCGTCGAGCGCCGACGGCGCGCCGGATACCGATCTCGCGTGTCCGCTCGGTGACCGAAGCCAACATAATGTTCATAATGCCGATACCACCCACCAGCAGACTGATGCCGGCGATAGCGCCAAGGACAATATTAAATCGATGCTGGGTTTGTTCCGCCTGACGGAGCAATGCCAGCGGCACACGAATAGATACATCCTCGCGTCTGTGAAAGTAATTCAACAACGTCTGCAGCGCCGTTGCCGTTTTTTCCACCACAGCTTCCGAATTCATTTTGACGAGCAACTGATGCAATTCCACCCGCTCGCGCACGCTGGAACCGGCGAGGTGCTTCACCAGCACGTCGCCCTGTCGCTCACGCATGGTGGTCAGAGGAATATAGAGATCATGATCACGATCCGGCGACTCCACTTTGTCACCACTCAATTCAGCGCTGCGAACAACACCGATCACCTGATAGTAATTGCCTCCGGCACGGACAAAGTTACCCAGCACCGGCTGCAACGGAAACAATTTACGTGCCAGCTGTTCGGTAATCACCGCCACCGGCTGACGCTTTTCTTCATCCCACGCGGTCAACCGTCGCCCCGCCAACAACGGTCGTTTCACCAGATCAAACCAGCGCGACGTGGTGCCGACCAGACGCACGGAGACTACCTGAGACTGGAGCGTCACCTGTTCACGGCGAGTTTTAACCGGCACCAGCAATTGAACATCGGGAATCGTCTCCTGCACACGAATGAGATCGAGATAGGTCAAACCATAGACACTGAGGAAATTCTGTCCTTGGCGCTGCTTATCCTCGGCGACGGGCTTGGTCGATTCCATGAGGATCACATCACTGCCCAGCTGACGGATCTGCTGTAGCGCCTCCTGACCGGCGCCATTGCCGACGGCCAGCATGGCAATCACACTGGCAACACCAAATACCATGCCCAGCATGGTCAGCAAAGAACGCATGCCATGCAGCAGCAGGTTGTTAATCCCCAGGCGCACCTCGCGAACCATAGTCAACCTAGCACCCCTCCTCAATCCGCAACACCCGACCATCGCGCATGAATAATCGCCGCTCCATCTGGGCGGCAATCTGCTGGTCGTGGGTCACCATAATCAATGTTTTGCCTTGGGCGGACAACTGCTGCAACACCTTGATGATCTGCGCACCCGTGGTCGTATCAAGATTGCCGGTCGGTTCATCCGCCAGCAGAATGGGGGGATCATTGGCCAGGGCACGGGCAATGGCGACGCGCTGTTGTTGACCACCTGACAGCTGAGACGGTCGGTGCAGCCAACGATCATCGAGACCCATCATCGCCGCCAGCTGTTCAGCTCGCTCACGGGCAGCCTCAGCGCTAATACCGCAATAGTAGAGGGGGAGTTCGATATTTTCCAACACATTGAGTTGGGGGATCAGATGAAAACTCTGAAAAACAAAACCAAAACTTTTTAACCGCACATCACTGAGCTGATCATCATCGAGGCTGCTGACATCTTCGCCACCGAGATGATAATGACCACTGCTCAAGCGATCGAGACAGCCCAACACATTGAGCAAGGTGCTCTTCCCTGAACCGCTGGCACCGAGAATCGCCCAGCTACTGCCCGCCGCCACGGCCAGATCAACACCATCCAAAGCACGCACCTCCGCCTCGCCGCTACGATAGCTACGCCCCGCCTGCTGCAGACGGATCAACGCGCTCTGCCCGGCCACTACAAAGCCGTTTTGGTTAAGGGTGGATTGATCTGCACCTGATCTCCCGTCTGTAATCCGGAGAGTATCTGGACACGGCTTTCATTATTCAGCCCCAATTCGACCCGCTGACGGGAAAAAACACCAGCGCGCTCCCGATAAACAAAGGACTGCCCGTCATCGACAACCACCGCCTGAATCGGGATCGACAGGGTTTGCGCAAATTGTTTCACCTGAATTTCGACCCGGCAGTTCATGCCGGTGCGTAGCCCTTCGGCGTGCTCGACCAAATCCAGTTCAGTGCGATATAACTTGAGATCCGGGTTAAGCCAGCTGTTCATGGCATCGGGAAAAACGGCAATGGACTTAACCTGAGCTTTAAACGAGCGACCACGCATGGAATCAATATAGACCTGTGCCTGTTGGCCCACGGCCACTTTTCCAAGGTTAGATTCATGGATCTGCGTTTCTGCCACCATCGAACCCGAGGCCGGCAGATAGATCAACTCCTGCCGCTCTCGAACAACCTGTCCGGCGGCCAGCGGTTCCGAACTGATGCGCCAGTTGCGTTGAAGAGATGTTGCATAGACCACCACACCATCCTGCGGCGCAACAATGATCGTTTTGGCGATCTCATCACCCACTTTTTCCAGTTTGGCCGTCTCACGCTCCAACGACGCTTGCCTGGCCTTCAATTGTGCCTCGGCCTGGAGATCGTTGGCCATGGCCTTGCGGCGCATTCGCTCCAGAGCCATTCGGGTTTTGTCGACCTCGGCCTGCAACTCCGTCAGACTGCGCACATGGGTAAATTCTAGCAGCAGGGCCAAGTTACTCTCGCTGAGTTCGAGATCAATGCGCGCCTTTTGTGCCGCCAGTTCATCAGCCTGCAATTCGGTCTGCGACAGAAATTTTTCCTCAAACAACACCTTGGACCACGACAGTTTCTCCTCGGCGCGGCGCAACTCCTCTTCGCTCACGGCCAGCTTGGCCTGTTGCTCTTTTTTCAGATTGGGGAATTCCCCCTGGCGATACTTTTTCAGATCATCCTTAGCAAACTGCTGGGCGAGGCGCGCATCTTCAACATCACTTTGCGACTGATTTTTCGTCACTTCAAGGTTTTCACGCGCCTGGACAAACGCCGCCTGGGAGTTCTGGACAATGATCTGCTGGTCAACCAGCTTGTCCTGTAGAGAACTGGCATCGAGCTCGATCAGCTTATCCCCTTTTTTAACCTTGGTGCCCTCGTCAACCAGCGACAGAATGGTGGTACGCCCCTCCAGGGTATTGACAATAACCACCTGATCCCGTGCTTTGAGACTGCCCGCCACGTTAACGGTAATCGCCAGCGGCGCCTGTTCGACAGCCACCAACAACACCGCTGGCGGTTGAGTTGCCGACTCACCAGCCGGTTTCTGCACCACCATCAGCAGCAGCAGGACGATTAAGGCCAGCAGCCAACCATATTTTTTATTTTTGGGCGTCATCATGAATGTTAACATCCTCCAGCCACAGCCCGGCGGGGTCAATTTCCAGCGTCCCGAGATCGCGCAGCAATTCCATCGCCCGGATCCGATATTGCACCTGCGCATCAACAAGCGCATTATCTGCCGAGACCAGGTCGTCCTGTGCTTCGAGCAGATCACGAATCTGAATCCGCCCCGCCTGCAAAAAGAGATCAGTGCTGGCCACCCGGCGCTGGGCAACGTTAAGGGCCTGACTTTGAATCTGGATCGCTTCAAACGCCTGCTGTAAACCACGCCACGCTCTGCGAAGCTGATATTTAATTTGATCCTCAAGCTCCTGCTGCGCGCGATGACGCTCTTCATAATCGATCCAGCGATTACGCAGGGCATTACGTTCAGCGGTACGCTCCAGCGGCAAATCAATACGCAGCAGTGCCGAGTACAGACCCCGATCAGGATCGAGTTGCGCATCTTCACTATCAGCAGAAGCCAAACTGCGGCGACTGCCATCAGTACCACTAGCCAGCAATGTTACATCGGCTCGCAGGGCATCCTCCGCAACGCGAATCGCCCGTTGGCTATCGACTTGACGTCCCTGGGCAACCCGCAGATCGCGACGTTCAGCCAAAGCCAGAATCAACAACCGCAGTGGAATCTCGCTCTCCCCTTGTTGCCGGGCCAAAGCAGGCTGTTCGGTAAGATCGGTCAATACGCTACGATCAAGTTCCAAACGCGCATCGACGGGTAAACCGAGGATCAGCTTAAAATCATCCAAACGGTCGGCACTGGTCTGCTGTGCACTCACCCAGCGGCTACGTGCCCGCAATTCATCCTGCAACGCCTGATCAACTTGAATTTCCGGCAAACGACCGGCATCCGCCAGTCGACGCGCCCGCTGCCGCGAAGCAACCAGCCGCTGATAATTATCATAAGCGGTATCAACCTGATTCATCCGTTCAAGTACCAACAGGTAGTCGCTGGCAACCTGTACCGCAAAAGAGCGCCGATAACGCTCGAAGTTCCATAATGCATAGACCACGTCACGCTCAGCCTGTTGCAACGGCTCGGTGATAATCTCACGTCCGGATCCACGCAACAAAGGGATAGACAGGCTGGCATCGGCGACAATGCCACGCGCCGACACCCGATTGGCCGTCAACAACTGCACCAGATCAAAACCGATAGAGGTGGCAAACGCAACGCCGCTTTTAAAGTGTTGGCTAAAACCGCCTTCTGCCCCATGACTCAGCCCACTGACCCGTTCTCCCGTACTCTTATCGGTACTCCATGTCGACGTCAGCAGTCCGGCAAACGAACTACGAAACGCATCGCGTTCCAGATCGAGGGCCAACGCCCGACGGAATACCGTCTCCTTGTTTAATTGATAACTGCGACTGTTATGGGCTGCAACCTGCAAAGCGTCAACCAGCGACAATGGCTCAACAGCATCAGCATCAACAAAAGATTCATCCGCCTCAACGGTTGCTGAAGTCGTTAAATGCTGATCCATCAATAGTTTCTGTCGTAACCGTTGTTCAGGCTGCTGGATTGACAGGGGGAAATCAGTACCAATTTCGGCCTGTTTTGCGGCAATAATCGCATAGGCAGCCTCATCAGCCTGTTGTAGATACGCAGACGGTGCCTGGCAGGCACAAAGAGCGAAGAGGCAAAGCGGTACTGTTAACAACTTCAAAAAAATTTTCAACATATGAGACCTGTCTTAAAAAGACCCAATCCGAAAGGTAACATATCCATGATTTAAAGCGGACAAAAACCTGTTATCACAACAAAAAAAGTCTATGGAAAACCGCCTTGACAGGGGTGTGAATACCTGAAAAAATGCGCCAAACTAAAAATGATAGTCTCGCAAAAACAAATATCCTTCTCAAGGTGATAAATTATGAGCACTACAATTAAAATTGGTACCCGCCGCAGTAAACTAGCCCTGTGGCAGGCTTATTATGTTGAAGAGTTATTGCAAAAAACAGGAATGGACACCGAGATCGTTGAAATTGACACCCGTGGCGACCAGATTCTCGATGTCTCCATCGCCAAGATTGGCAGCAAAGGGGTGTTTACCGAAGAACTCGAGGACCAGTTGCATAGCGGCGATATCGACATCGCTGTCCACAGCGCCAAAGATATGCAATCGGAGCTGCCCGCAGGTTTTGAGATCATCGCCTTTACCGTCCGCGAGCAGGTCAACGATGTCGTCGTCAGCCGCGACAAGTCGCTGCGCCTCGGCGACACCAGCCGCCCCCTGACCATCGGTTCCTCATCGGTACGGCGCCGGGCGATGCTTAAGGCCTACTACCCACACCTGAAAGTGATCGAGATGCGTGGCAACCTGCAGACCCGCATCGGCAAAATGGATGACGGCCAGTGTGATGCCATCCTGCTGGCCTATGCCGGTGTCAACCGCATGGAATACAATGAGCTGATCGTTGAAACACTGCCTTTAGAGCAATTCATCCCACCCGTCGGTCAAGGCAGTGTTGCCATTGAATCCGCTGTTGACCTTGATCCGAAAAAACGGCAGATCATCCGCCAGGCGGTCAATCATCCCGATACCGAGTTCCGCCTGCTCGCCGAACGGGCCTTTTTGAAAACCCTCAAGGGGGGCTGCAGCATCCCGGCGTTTTGCATGGCAGAACTGGCCGAAGGGGATCAGCTCAACATCACCGGTGGCATGATCAGCCTCGACGGTCAAACCCTGATCAAAAACACCCTGAGCGGACCACGTGATTCGGCAGATCAACTCGGTGATCAGATGGCCAAATTGACCATAGAACAGGGTGGTGCTGAAATTCTTGCCGCCATTCGCGCCGAGCGCGGCGAATAAGCCCCCCCGCTTCATAAAAATTAAAAAAAGGCGCTCGCAAGAGCGCCTTTTTTGTTATTGGGCGTTGACAATCACCAGCCGTCTCCCAATTTTGTGTATATGCACAAAAAGAAAGGAGAATCACCATGCGATTATGTTTTCCCGTCGCGGAAAATCGCGGCCTCGACAGTCTGGTTTTTAACCATTTCGGCTCAGCCCATCTGTTTATCATTGCTGACACGAAAAAAGGGACCATTAGCGAAATCAACAATCAGGATCTTGACCATCAACATGGTGCCCGCAACCCTGTTAAGGCTCTAAATGGCATCGGCATTGATGCCATCGCCGTACGCGGCATCGGCCAGGGGCACATCAACGGCCAGCAATGCAACCATTGATACCATGACGCCACGACCAAAAAAACACTGTCACTGTTGCGGGATCGCCAAGCAGTTTCAATGCTACAATCCAGCCAGATCCCCCTGCACGACTGTCCGCATGTCCACCTGGCTGACGACCAATATCACCCCACAGTTTTATTCGTCATCGACACAAGCTCCACATTATTTCAGAGCCCCTATTCCTCAAAGCAAACTGTGCATCTACGCAGATCCTAATCGTTGATCAAGGGCCAAACTTCTACGCGACTGACTGTATTCAGCGCAGCAGTGCTTTGCTAAAGTAGCAACCATCAAAGCTTGTTGTGGCAGGCGAGATTTGATACCTCCTTTCTTCCTTGGATATAAACGCAACAAAGCCGGTTCGGATGCCTCCCCGAACCGGCTTTGTTGCGTTTAGCCTCAAACGGCAGCCCATGCTTGTGCGACGAGCGACGATCTTCTATACTCGCGCCTTAAACCTCATTCCCCTGCTGGAGAACAAAAATATGGAACTCGACCTGGATCTGCTCAACGAACTGATCAGCAAACGAAGCCATGAGATTGAAGCGATCGTTGCCGGAACCGGCTACCTGCCAAGAACCGTCATCGGCGTTGGCACCTTTTTGCTCGACAATGAGGGCAACATCGACCTGCTGACATCCAAGCAACAGGTCACCTTTGAGAAATTCCTCAAGCCGCTACTGAACGCTTAATACTGAATCAGCACGATGAGGTTCATTGCGTTCAGCGCGCTCTCATCACATCGTGGGGATGAGAGCGGAACAACGAGACAGGGGTGAACCCATGACCTATTACACAACATTCCACAGCCCATTTTGCAACATCACTCTGGTCGGCAACGAACAGGGTCTGACTAACCTCCACCTCCATAGCGATGAAGGCAAGTGCCGCTTCGAGATCGCGGCACAGTGGGTTCGTAATGATCCTTTCTTTACCGACACCATCGAGCAGCTCACCGACTATTTCAGCGGCCAGCGGCATACCTTTGCCGTCAAGCTCAATCCACAGGGCAGCGACTTTCAACAAAGGGTATGGGATGAGCTGACCACCATCGATTATGGCGAGCTGGTCAGCTATAAAGAGATCGCCGTCGCCATCGACAACGCTAACGCCGCGCGGGCGGTGGGAATGGCCAACAGCAAAAACCCGATCCCGCTCATTATTCCCTGCCACCGGGTGATCGGTGCCAACGGCCGGCTCACCGGCTTTGCCCACGGCCTGACCATCAAAAAAAAGCTGATCAGCCTTGAGCAAACCGGCACCATCCCCTGCTGATTAAACGTCGGGTTGCATGGTGGTGGCGCTGCATCGCACTGGCGATCACATCCTGTGGCAGATTCAGGGTGCTGGCAACAATCTGATACGCCTCACCACTGTGCTGACGTAAGAAAACCAATGCCTGTTCCATGGCACGGTTAAAGGCTTCGAGCTGCTGGGGATGGCTGACCGCAAAGCTGGCTCTGGCAACAATGAGGATCGGATAGCTGTTGCCGAGCCCACCGAGGGTCGCCAGCTGCCGAGCGCCGTTCATCTCTGCCAGTAAGGGGGGGGTATACCACCCCCCTTTTCCTTAGAGCCAATACGCATCTTTGATAGTTCATACCTTTTGCATCAGGTTTTCTTCTTCTAACGCCTCATTCCTTGATGGCGTCGCAAAAAGTCCGCCCTCCTGCATTGCAGCGTTTTTTCAAGACTTCGACATACAACATGTATGCCTTCACCCTTGAAAAACCACTACGCCTTGTAAGTCGAAATTTTTGCTTAGCCATCTAATTCGTTTTTGCGAGACCATCAT
>JAGGYC010000067.1 GCA_021162745.1 Desulfuromonas sp.
ACATCATCACCATCGATGCCGATGCCCAGCACTACCCTGAAGACCTGCCGCTCTTTTTTCAGGCCATCGCCGAGCAACCGCTGGCGATCCATGTCGGTTATCGTGATTTTAGTGTTAAGGGTATCCCGCGCAGTTCGATCTTTGGTCGCCATTTCTCCAATTTCTGGTTGCGGGTTCAGACCGGTTGTCGGATTGGTGATGCCCAGAGTGGTTATCGGGCCTATCCGTTAGCACTCCTCGATCATTTACAGTTTACCGATTGCCGCTACTCCTTTGAGGTTGAAGTGTTGGTCAAGGCCTGTTGGGCAGGGGTGCCGTTGTCGGATGTGTCGATTCAGGTCTATTATGCGCCCGGCAGCGAGCGGATCTCCCATTTTGACAAGGTGCGTGACAATGTGCGGCTGTCATGGTTAAACACTCGTCTCTGTTTGCGTTCGATAGCGCCATGGCCCCATAAACGCTTGATCAAGGGGGGACTCAAGGGGGATTGGCCGGTGGTGACATGGCGTCAGCCGTTGCAGTCGTTGCGCAATCTGTTGGCTCTCAATGTCACGCCGCGGCGTTTGGCCTGGACCATGGCGTTTGGCGTGTTTCTCGGTACCTTGCCGTTGATTGCCTGTCATACCGTGGTTACCCTGTTTGTGGCTGGTTTTCTCGGCTTAAACCGCTATCTGGCCGTTGCTGCCGGTAATCTGTGCATGCCGCCGCTGGTGCCGGCACTGTGTATCGAAGTGGGCTACTATCTGCGCCATGGCCAGTGGCTGACGGATATTAATGTTCAAACCCTAGGGGCGCAGTGTGTGCAACGGGTATGGGAATGGTTTCTTGGTTCATTATTAGTCGGGCCGCTGTTGGCTGCCGTCGGCGGTGTCGTGGTTTATCTGGTCGCCAGCAGCTTGGTTGGAGAACAGCAGACCTCTGCAAATTCTATCGATGGGCGCTCGTGATGACGACACAGACAACACAATCAGCAGCGCAAAAGCCGCTGGGTACAAGCTTTGGTTATCAGGCCTTCTATCTGCTGATTCGTGGCGGTGGTCGGCGTGCCGCTTACGCATTGCTCTATTTTGTTGTCGGTTTCTATGTGTTGTGTCGGCCCCAGGTGCGCGAAAGCTGTCGCCCTTATGTTCAGCACCGTTTTCCCGCGAGCGGAGCCGATGCCCTGTGGTGGCACAGCTACCGTATGGTGCTGGCCTTTGGCAAGGTGCTGGTGGATCGCGCCGTGGTGGGGATGCTCGGTCCCGACCGCTACCGGGTGACTCTCGAAGGTCGTGAGCAATTGCTGCAGATTCGTAACCAGCGTCAGGGGATGATTCTGATGATGTCCCATGTCGGCTGCTGGCAGGTCGCCATGTCGGCGCTGAACTTTTTAGAGGAACCGGTGCATATGCTGATGCACCATGACAGCGACAGCCTGGAACGCCACTACTACGAATACGCTGAACAGGAGTGCCCCTATCGGACCATCGATCCACGCGGTTATCTCGGTGGGGCGTTGGAGATGCTGGGTGTGCTCAAACAGGGGCAGATTCTGGCGGTGATGGGGGATCGATTACCGCCGCAGGAACGTAACAGTGTTACCGTCGATTTTCTCGGCGGTAAGGTCGCGATACCGTTCAGCCCCTTTCAGCTCGCTTCGGCAACGGGGGCACCGGTGGTGGTGATGTTGACCCGTAAATGCAGCGCTGATCACTACGAAATGGTGCTTGCCGACGTGATCGAGGTGCCGTCGGGACTCGGGCGTAAGGCTGAGAGCTTTGTCCCCTATGCGCAACGTTATGCTGATATTCTGGCGGGGTATTGCCGGGATAATCCGTATCAGTTTTTTAATTTTTTTGATATGTGGCAGTAATTTAGAGCAGTGCTTTAAGAAAATACATAAAGAACATTGTCAGGAGAAACTTTGTATCCAGACCATCCAGCAATTGTTTGATGTAGATGAATTAGTTAGAGAGTGCTTAGCTTGTTCGCTAAAGTACGATGTTTTATTGGCAATAGAAGAAAGCAGATACGTAACCGTTGAATTGCTTTTATCGTGTTTGGAGCTTTCATGACCAAAAAAAACTACATTGTACGCATGCCGTTATTTCCAATTTACAGTGAGGCTAAAGCCCTCATAGATATTTGGAATGGTATTCCTCGTTCTACTGTTAGCGGTATGATCAAGGCCATTGTCGAGCAGACTGGCACACCGCAAAATCCCGTCGATTGGACCGACCCCGACACGTGGATACCGGAAAGGCTGAAAGGTGATTATGCAAAGCTGGCTGCTGAGGTTTGGCTGCAAAGTGGTGGTACGGTCAATCCGCGTCATACCTATGGTTCGTATCTCTTTATCAACGCTTACGAACTGCTGACGGAAGACCACGCCGGACTTTACCGGCTATCTAATAAAGGACAGGGGTTCATTGACGGCCATAAAAACGTGATCATGGAGATTGATGAACTGGAAGGCATTCCGCAACTTCTCGGTATACTGGCTCCTAAGACCACCGCTAAGCGCGTCGATCTGCTGGATGAATGGAGCAGTTTTCTCGATGATAATTCTAAATTCAATTCGGCAAGTACATTCAAGGATACTCTGCGGCGACGTATGATGAATTTGATAGATCGTGGTTTTGTCAGCAGGGAAGGAAATATCTATACCATCACCGAGAAGGGGCGTGAATATGCTTCGGGGTTTTCTCAGGTTGTCAATGACCCGAAGCAAGAGGTTGCGCGGGTTGTCAGTGAATTCAACAATGCGCAACGAAAAGTTCTGCGTGACCAGCTTAGCATCATGAATCCGTATCGCTTTGAACACTTGGCAAAAGAACTGCTCGAGGCGATGGAGTACCAAGACGTTGAAGTTACCAAAGCCAGCGGCGATAAAGGGGTGGATGTAATCGCTACGGCGCAATTCGGCATCACTACCGTCAAGGAAGTTGTGCAGGTGAAAAGACACCAAGGAAATATTGGTCGCACCGTGCTTGATCAATTGCGTGGTGTATTGCCGTTGCATGGTGCAATTCGTGGAACCCTGATCACCTTGGGAAAATTCAGCAAAGGGTGTAAAAAAGTTGCTGTTTTCCCGGGCGCTGCACCAATCAGCCTGATCGACGGTGACAAGCTGATTGACCTGTTGATTGAAAATAAAATTGGCATCAAAGAACAGAAAGAGATCTTGATTCAGGTTGATGAAGCTTATTTTGCTGATGAGGAAATATCTGAAAGCTGAAGGGCATTGGGGATAGGGGCTCTAGCTCTTGAGGAATCTGTAAGTGGTTTATGCTCGGGTTCATTCTTGAAGCAGTCACAACGACCCCCCCCAAGTCGCCCCTCAAGTGACCCTCCAAGTCAGACAGCTGCTGGAGGTTATGCAGGGTGAAATGAGCCGCGAAGCGCTGCAAACTGCTTTTGATTTGCAGGATTGTAAATCGTTTCGCGAGCGTTATCTGAAACCGGTCCTGGCGGACGGGTTGATAGAGATGACCATTCCCGACAAGCCAAACAGCGGCTTGCAGAAATATCGTCTGACAGATAAGGGGTGACAAGGGTTGGAGCGGGGGCCGCTGGTTACATATGGCGAGATGAAGACTCTATGAGAGTATCCGAGAAAAACATGAAAGGCAAAACAATGGATATGCTTATTAACTCAAAGGGGAATTCACTGTTTGACCGTGTCGCTTCTATTCTTGAGCAGGCGCGAGGCAATGTCGTCCGTTCGATTAATTCCAATATGGTCCTGGCCTACTGGTTGATCGGGTGGGAAATTGTACAGGAGTTGCAGGGTGGTGAAGACCGGGCGGAGTATGGCAAGAAGGTTCTGGAAGCTCTTTCAGGACAACTGAATATAACGTATGGTTCCGGCTATTCTGTTCCAAATTTGCAAAATTTCAGAAAGTTCTACCAAATATATCGTGACCGCATCAAGATTCAGTACCCGGCGGGTACTATTTCTAAAAAATTACCTTCTGATATGCCGAGCGACGAATTGACGCAAGGCTTTTCCCCATTGCTCTCCTGGTCGCATTACCGAGCGCTGATGCGAATCAAAGATGAAAAAGCCCGTTTTTTCTATGAATTGGAAGCGGTTGAATGTGGTTGGAGTAAAGCCCAATTAGAGCGCCAGATTCAGTCGTCTTACTATGACCGCATTTTAGACAATCGCGGGGAGGAAGGGGTCATTGCCATCAAGCGGGAACGCCTGCCCAGAGAACCTCTTTTGGCAGAAACCATTCTGAAATCCCCTTATGTGCTGGAGTTCCTCGGGCTTCCTGATTCAGTAAGTCTGCATGAAAGTACGCTTGAGCAGTCGATCATCGACAATCTGCAAGCCTTTTTACTTGAACTCGGCAAGGGGTTTTCTTTTGTCGCCCGGCAAAAGCATATCCGCTTTGACCATGAAGATTTCTATATCGATCTTGTCTTCTATAACTTCATGCTCAAGTGCTTCCTGCTGATTGATTTAAAAATCGGCAAGCTGACCCACCGGGATGTCGGGTAAATGGACGGCTATGTCCGCCTGTTCGAAGATCGTTTCAAGGTTCCGGGCGATAATCCGACTATTGGCTTGATCCTCTGTTTGGACAAGAGTGAAGCCGTTGCAAAATACTCGGTTTTAAATGAGAATAAACAGATCTTTGCCTCGAAATACTTACAATTCCTGCCCAGCGAACAGGAGTTGAAACGGGAAATTGAAAAAGAGCGCAAAATGATTGAAGCAGCGATTAAAGAAAAAACCGAAGGTGGAAACTCATAAATTACAACTTTTCGGTAAAAGCGGACGGAGTAAGGGCCGGGAACGCTGTTTACAAATCTGAAGTTCAGGGGGGGGGGATGTCTCCCGCATAGTTGATTTCTACAATGTTGATATGGTGAATTTGAGTCGGGTAATAGTGGAAGAAGGATAGTGTTGCCGCCTCTCATTTGGTATAACCCTTGCGATAAACAATCGTGAAAATTTGATGAATGAAGCAGATTTTTTTAATAGGAGAACAAAACGTATGACAACCAAGGAAAAACTCAAGCAGATTCTGGTGGAAGATCTCAATCTTGAAGATATTACCCCCGAAGAGATTGGCGATGACGAGCCGTTGTTTGGTGAGGGGCTGGGTTTGGATTCCCTCGATGCCGTTGAGCTGGTGGTGCTGGTACAGAAGCACTTTGGCGTTGAGATCAAAGATATGGAAGAGGGGCGTCCTGCTCTGCAATCGGTCACTACTCTGGCGAACTTTATCGATAACAACCGGGAGTAACCCTGATGCCAACACGCGTTCCGGTCACCGGGATCGGTTGCTTATGTGCTGCAGGCAACACGCTGGATGAGGCGGTAGCCTCCATGTTGTCCGGCCAGCGCCATGGTAAACCGCCAGCTCGCTTTACCACCACTCATGTCGATCGCTTTCCCGTGTTTTGCATTGAGGATGAGTTTGAACAGGTTTCCGACGTCGAGATGCTGCGCACCACGCAGCTCGGTCTGGCCGCAGCCGTGCAGGCCGTTCGCCAGTCGGGCTGGGATCTTGATCAGCTCAGGGAACTGCGGGTCGGTGTCTGTATGGGCACAACCGTCGGCAGCGCCATGAACAACGAGCGCTTTTACTCTGAATACCGTAATGGCCATACGCCTGATATGGGGCCGATCAACTGTTTTCTTAACAGTAATCCGGCGGCGGCCATCAGTCGTCATTTTGGTTTGAACGGGCCGTGCCAGACCATCGTCAACGCCTGTTCGTCAGGTACCGATGCGATCGGCTTGGCGTCGTCATGGTTGCAGGCCGGTTTGTGTGATGTGGTTCTTGCCGGTGGTGCCGATGAGCTGTGTCGCACCACCTATAATGGTTTTGCCTCGCTGCAGATCAGTGCCCCGGTGTTGAGTCGTCCCTTTGACGAGACGCGCTGTGGGCTTAATCTGGGTGAAGGCGCGGCGGTTTTGGTGTTGGAATCGCAACGGGTGCAGCAACAACGGCAGATGCGTGCTAAGGGTTATGTGATCGGCTATGTGCTCGGATATGGCAGTGGTACTGACGGTTGGCATCTTACCGCACCGCATCCCGATGGACGGGGCCTGAAACAGGCGTTGGCCGAGGCTTTTACCACCAGCGGTGTTGAAAAAGAACAGCTGGCGTTTATCAATTGTCACGGCACCGGCACCCGCGATAATGATCGGGTCGAGAGTAAGGTACTTGGCGAGGTGTTGGCGCAGATCCCATTTCATTCAACCAAAGGCTACACCGGTCATACGTTAGGGGCTGCGGGTGCCATCGAAGCCGCCTTTACCCTGGCTTTCTTGCGGGATGGCATCATCCCGGCCAGTGCCGGTTTCAGTCAGATGGACCCGGAACTGTCGGTCATTCCGGTGACGGAACCGACAACGATTGTCAAAGAGTTTGCCCTGTCGGAGTCGTTGGCCTTTGGTGGCAATAATGCGGCCCTTATCCTAGCCAGAGGGGAGGCAGGCGTATGAATCGCTTAACTTGTCCCGTCGCGATTCAGGGCCTGGGCTGCGTCGGTGGTTTCGGCTGCGGCATTGATGATTTTTGTCACGCCCTGGTAGCCGGGAGCTGTGCCCCGACCCTCAGCAGTGAACAGCATGCCGACGGTTTGGCCTATGGGCCCGCTTATCTGGCGCAAACGGACACGCTGACCGACTTTGTCGCCAAGCGTTCGTTGCGCCGTCTTGATCATTACGCGCGGATGGCATTGCTCGGCGGTTGCCTGGCTCTCGAAGATGCCGGGATCGCTGGTGAACAGAGAGAAAAGGTGGGGGTGATGGTCGCCAGTGGTTATGGTGCCTCAACCACCACCTTCAGTTTTCTCGATTCCGTGCTCGATGACGGCGATCATTGCGCCTCACCGACCAATTTTTCCAATTCGGTTCACAATGTCGCTGCCGCCTATCTGTCCATGCAGTTGGGGATGCTGGGGCCGAATCTGACCATCAGTCAGTTTGAGATGTCGATGAGTTCGGCGCTATGCAATGCCGTGTGCTGGTTGCAGCAGGGGCGCGTGGATACGGTGCTGGTCGGCGGTGTTGACGAGCATTGTCCGGTGCTCAACTATTGTTATCAGCGTTATTTCGCTACCGTGGACGGTGGCCAGACGAGTGCGAAGATTGAGCCGTTTGTTTTTGACCGCCAGACGGCCATTCCCGGCGAAGGGGCTGGTTTTCTGGTATTGAGTGCTGATCCGGATAAGGCACGCTATGGGATGATCGACGGCGTTGATGTCGGGCATATGCGTCAGCCGACGTGGTCGGCTGACGACCTGTTGCTGGTTGGCGCCGATGGCCATTGCAATTGTGGTCAGTGGTACGAATCGATCGCTGACCATCATCAAAATCATCGACTAGCCAGCTGTACCCCGGTGTATGGTAGCCAGCCGACGGGACAGGCGTTTGATCTGATCGCGGCCGCATTGATGATTAATGATCAGCGATTATATGGCCATACAACCGGCCATACAACCATGGCCGACAGCGACACCATTGACAGTGTCACCAGTCTTAAGGTCGCCGCCGATGGTCAGTATGGGGCGGTACATATGGTAAAGGGGATTTAGGGGCGATGCGCAAGCAGGATGTACCTCAGGATGAAGGTGTTCTCGATGATGAACGGGTGGTCAGTTACGCCCTCGACAGCGATGGCCAATACTGCCTGACCTCCAGTGTCGGCTGGGATCCGGTCAACTGTGCCAACCGGCTGGCTTGGCAGGATATTCAATTGCAACTCGATGGAGTGCGCCGGCAGATTGAGCGTGGTGAGCTGAGTGTTTTGGCCTATTATATGACCCGCGCCCAGATGGATGTCGCCTTGTTGGCCAGCTACTCGGGGGTCCCCCGCTGGCGGGTACGCCGCCATCTTAAGCCGAAGGTGTTCAGTAAACTTGATGCCAAGGTGCAGCACTGTTATGCCCAGTTGTTTCGTGTTACCACCGCACAGCTATCCCAGTTGCCTGCTGAAGATGCGTTACCCATGGCCGAGGAGATCCCCTCATGATGATTGATTTTCCTCACCGTCAATCGGCCCACTGCGAAAGCGGGGCGGTCTCCAGCTTGCTCACCCATGCCGGTCTGCCGATCTCTGAAGCGATGGCCTTTGGTTTGGGGGGCGGCTTGTTTTTCGGTTATGTGCCCTTCGTCAAACTCAACGGTTTTCCCCTCACCACCTACCGTTGCCGTCCCGGCGGGATTTTTGCCCGGGTGACCAAAGGGCTACAGTGTCGGGTTATCCAGAAAAAGTATCGCCAGCCGCAGCAGGCGATGGCTGAACTCGATGCTCTGCTGGAGCAGGGGATTGCCGTCGGCTTGCAGACTAGTGTCTTCTGGCTGCCATATATCCCGCCGGCGCTGCGGTTTCATTTTAATGCCCACAATCTGATTGTCGTCGGCAAGGAGGGCAGCCGCTACCGGATCAGCGATCCGGTGATGCCCGAGCTGGTGTGGTGCGAGGCCGAGGATCTGGCCCATGCCCGTTTTGCCCAGGGTGCCTTGGCTCCCAAAGGTCGCTGCTATTATCTGGAGGGGGAACCGCAGATTACCGATCTGCGTCAGCCGACACTGCGCGGCATACAGATTGTCTGTTGCGACATGTTGGCGCCGGTGCCGATCGGTGGCATCCGTGGCATGCGTTATATGGCGCGTAGCATGCGCCACTGGGAACAGAAATACGGCAAGCGCAAGTCGATCTCCTGTCTGGCACAGATGATTCGCATGCAGGAAGAGATCGGTACCGGTGGCGCCGGTTTCCGGTTTATCTACGCCGCATTTCTACAGGAGGCTGCTGGGCTGTTCAATAATGCTGAATTGAAGGAAATGGCCGACCGTCTAACCCTGATCGGCGATGGCTGGCGCGAGGTGGCCGTTGAAGCCGCCCGCTGTTGCAAAGGGCGCGATGAAAACGTTACTCTGGACAGTTTGGCCGACAAAATTCTGCTGCGCGCCGATGAAGAGGAACCTTTCTTCTGTGAGTTGCGTCAGCTGAGCAAAACATTGCAGCGCCAACTCAAAGATGGCCAGCCGAAGGGGAAAGCATCCTGATGGCTGAAGCCATTCTCACGGCAACAGCCTTGCAGAAATGTTACTGCGGCCAGTCCTCTCCGGCGGTGAACGGGCTTGATTTGATGCTTGGCAAGGGGGAGTTGTTGGCGTTGTTGGGACCGAATGGTGCCGGTAAGACCACCACCCTGTCGCTGTTGTCAACGCTGATGCGCCCCGATAGCGGCACACTGACCATTGACGGTGTCGATGCCCTCAAACATGCTGAGCAGGTGCGTCATCTGATGGGGGTGGTACCGCAGGATCTGGCGCTCTATCCAACCCTGACCCTGCATGAAAACCTTAACTTCTGGGGGCGGTTGTATGGCCTGAGGGGTCGCAGCCTCCAGCAGCGGGTGGATGAATGTATTCAATTTACGGCATTGGAAGGGGTGTTGAGCCACCGTATCGATACTTTCTCCGGTGGTATGAAGCGGCGTGCCAATCTGGCCGCCGGTATTCTCCATCAGCCGCAGATACTGTTTCTGGATGAGCCGACCGTCGGTATTGACGCCCAGTCGCGCCATCTGATTCTGACCAACCTGCGTCAGCTTAATGCTCAGGGGATGAGCATGATCTATACCAGTCATTATATGGAAGAGGTCAGCCAACTCTGTCAACGGCTGGTGGTGATGGATGAGGGCGTGTGGGTGGCTGAGGGCAGTGTTGAACAGCTATTGGCTGAGCATCCTGACTGTGATCATCTTGAAGAGTTGTTCCTGAAGCTGACCGGCAAGCAGTTGAGGGACTAAATGGTGATAGACTGCCAAAACAATGGTGTTGCACCAACAGGGTTCTGCATAACGGTGCCACGGAAAAAGTAGAGAGCGATAAACAATCAAGCTACTCAACGCCGTAGCTCATAAAAAGAGAAAACTCAGTCGACCTAAAGGGCGACTTGCCGCCAAGGTGAAGCATAACGGAAAGCGACTCATCGTAAGTGGGTCTGCGACCCCTAGAGGGCAGGTTTTAAAAGCTATTTCTTTGCTCACTTTCTTTGCAAAGCCCCAAAGAAAGTGTGTCGGCTGCGGGACGAAACCCGCGAACTTGATCTTGGTTTTAAAGGGTTTCGGGTCAGCAGTTGTCGGGTTACGCTTCGCTAACCCGACCTACAAAATTACCACCGAGGAGCCCGAAAAAACTCGCTGCGCTCAAACAGTACCGGGCAAAGCACTCTCGTTGACGCTCATTACGTTCAGCGGCGGCAAACGGGGTAACTTGTTACTCAACAAGTATAAGTTGGACAAAATAATCTATTCATCTAATTTTTTTTACGAGACTATTGAATGATATATCAAGTATGGGCGGTTATCCTTAAAGAACTCCAGTTGCTGCGGCGTGATCGTGGCGGCCTGGCGGTGCTGTTTGTTATGCCGGTGGCGTTAGTGTTGATTGTTTGTCTGGTGCAGGACAACATTCTTAAAACATCCGGTGCCGGTCATGTCGATGTGTTATTGCTCGATGGTGATCAGGGGGAGTTTTCGCAGCGCCTGCACCAGCAACTGCTGGCTCAAGGATCGTTCCGTATTAACCACATCACCGCTGGCGGCGACTATCAACAGGCCCGCCGCCAGGTGGATGATGGCGATTACCAGATTGGGATCTATCTGACACCAGGGTTCTCCGAACAACTGCATGAGCAGGTTTATCGTCGCGTGCGTCATGCTCTTTCGGGGCAGGATCCATCGGAGCTGGATCAAACACTACAGGCAGGGAAACCCGCATTGCAGGTCGAATATTTTTTTGATCCGGCCGTCCAGGGTGGACTGCAGGCCGGAATTGCCGGTCTGTTGCAGCAATTGACGGCTGCTGAAACATTGAAGATTCAGATGGAGGCCTTCCGGGCCTTGCTGCCGGCGTATGTTGAACGTCATGTCAGTCAGCAGCTGGGTTCGATGTTTGCTCAAGCTTTGGCACAGAATCCCCTTGAAATTAATCTGCCTGATGAGGGTGAACCGCTGGTTGAGGTGAGCAGGGCGACCAGCAGTGGGGCGGACTTTGTCATGCCGACCTCCGTTCAACATAATGTTCCGGCCTGGTCGATGTTCGGCATCTTCTTTATTATTTTACCGTTGTCTGCGGTGTTGTTGCAGGAACGGGCTCAAGGGGTCTTTCTCCGTCTGCAACTGGTTCCGGGACATGCTGTCGGCTTGGTTGTCGGTCGAGTATTGGCCTATCTGTTGTTGTGTATGGTGCAGTTTGGCCTGATGTTGTTGGTTGGCTACTATCTATTGCCCCAATTGGGTACTGATACATTGAACTTTCACGGTCAGATTCCGGCTTTGTTCATTATTGCCCTGTGTGCCGGGTTAACGGCCTGTGGCTTTGGTATGCTGCTCGGTGTCTTTGCTCGCAGTGAGCAACAGGCCAGTTTAACCGCTGCCGTGACGATTGTTATCGCCGCCGCTTTGGGTGGCATCATGGTTCCTGTCTATCTGATGCCATCGTTGATGCAGAAAATTAGTATTTTATCCCCCCTTGGTTGGGGATTGGATGCTTTCCAAATAGTGTTGCTGCGCGGGGGATCATTGACCGACACTTTGCCGCAGTTGTCGCAATTGCTTGGTTGTTCAGCTCTGTGTTTTGTCTTGGCATGGCGTGGTTTGAAACGCCGGCGTTGTTAAATTAAACCTGATTCAGTGAGTACAATGGGAGTGGTGTTATGAGTAGGGAAGAGCTGTATCGAGAATTACAAAATTTGATCATTGAAGCTTGCCATATTCAGGAAGATTTTCCTGAATTAATCGATGCCGATATCTCACTGATCGGCCCGGATTCACCCCTTGGTCTGGATTCGCTCGATGCCGTAGAAATTGTTGTCGCGGTGCAGCGCCATTTTGATGTGCGGATTGGCGGTGAAGAATCGGGTCGCCAAGCGTTAGATACTCTGCGTGCGTTGGCAGAATTTGTAGAATCTCATCGTAAATAGTTGCTGGTTGGTTCGGGACGGCTCCCTCGATTTATGAGGAGACTTTCGATAAAAAAAAGATGCTTTTTTGCAGTTGTAAAACGGCGTCGCCTCAGTTATATTCGCAACGTTTCAACCGGAAGCTGATCGACCGTTAGTATTGTCCTGCGTCAGGCGCAGGTGATGTGGATCAGCGTCATAGAGTGTCGTTCCCTACATTCGAGCGGAACATCCGTTCGTCGTCTGTCTGAGATGGCAGACAACCACTGGAGGTTCGCTATGTCGGTGTTGTTAAGCCAGCAGCTAATATTCGGTTTGATGGGTGGTCTCGGCCTGTTCCTGTTCGGCATGAAAATCATGTCGGAAGGACTGCAGAAGATTGCCGGTAACCGGATGCGCAAGATCCTGGCTGCTCTGACTAATAATCGTTACGTCGCGGCATTTGTCGGTCTGGCGGTAACAGCCATTATTCAATCCTCAAGCGCAACCACCGTCATGGTGGTCGGCTTCGTTAATGCCGGATTGATGTCGCTGGTTCAGGCTATTGGTGTCGTTCTTGGCGCCAACGTTGGTACCACGGTAACGGCGCAGTTGATTGCCTTTAATATCACCAAGTTCGCGCTGCCGGCCATCGGTGTCGGTGTCGGGTTGAAGCTGTTTTCCAAGCGTAAAGACTGGATCTATATTGGCGAGATTATTCTCGGCTTCGGTATCCTGTTTTACGGCTTGTCGGTGATGAAGAGCGCCTTTGATCCGGTAAAGACCAGTGATGAGTTTCGCCATATCTTTACCCTGGTTGGTGATAGCCCGCTGTTGGCTGTTGCTGTCGGTGCCATTCTCACGGTCATTGTCCAGAGCAGTAGTGCCACCATCGGTATTACCCTGGCTCTGGCAACCAGTGGCCTGCTCAGTTTCGAAGGCAGTATGGCGTTGATCCTCGGTGAGAACATCGGTACCACCATTACCGCCAACCTTGCCGCCATAGGTACCAATATTGCGGCACGGCGTACGGCAATATCTCACTTCTTGTTCAATTTTCTTGGCGTCGCCTACATGTTGCTCCTCTTCCCGTATTTTCTCGATTTTATCGAGTGGTTAACACCGGGGAACGCTGATTTTGTCGTTGTCACGCAACAGCAGGCAACCAATCTTGGGGTGGCCATTGGCGATAAACCCTACATTGCTCGCCACATTGCCAATACCCATACCCTGTTCAATATCCTCAATGTGGTGATCTTCTTGCCGATTATCGGTTTGCTGGCCAAACTGGCGACCAAAATACTGCCTGGTGACGATGTTGAGGTTGATTACCATCTCAAGTATATCGACAGTCGTGTCTTGAATACGCCGCCGCTGGCGATCAGTCAGGCCCGTGCAGAGACCACCCGCATGGCATCGCTGTGTCTGGAATGTCTCGATGATACGCTGGTCTTTATGAAGACCAAAGATACCCGGTTAATTGAAGGTTTGAATAAAAAAGAAGATCTGATTGATCTGCTACAGCGTGAGATTCTCGATTTTTTGGTCGCGGTGTCGCAGCGACCGATTTCGCAGGAACTTTCAAAAGAGATTTCATCGCTGATGCACATGGTCAACGACCTGGAAAAGGTTGGCGATTATTGCGAAAACCTGTGGGAGCTCGGCCAACGGAAAATTGATGAAAAGATCACGTTCTCGAAGATGGCTATCGATGAATTTGATGATCTCGCGGGTAAAACCCGCGCGTTTCTCGCTTTTATCCAGCAGTCCTTGGAACATAAGGATACGACGATTGCTGAGAAAGCCCAGTTCATGGAGAATCAGATTGATGATCTTGAGGCGACTCTGCGTGCGCATCATATCTCTCGTCTTAACACTGGTGAGTGTTCTGTGACACCGGGATTGATCTTTATTGATATGTTGCATAATTTTGAAAAAATCGGTGACCATACCCATAGTGTTGCCAAGGCGATTCTCGGTAAAAAATAGTGCCTGCTGTTATTGATGTTGGTTCGCACACCGCTCGGCTACTGATTGCCGAGATGCTTGATGGCGAACTGAATGTCATCCACTATGAACATGTCATTACCCACCTGGGTGAAGGGGCCTCGCTTGCGTATGGATTAACATCGCAAGCGATGGTTCGCACCCTGTCTGTTTTGGAATCCTTTGCCCGTACGATACGAGACCTCGACCACACATCGGTTCGTGTGATCGGTACACAAGTGTTGCGTGTCGCTGTAAACCATCAGTAATTTGCTGAACAATTGTTGCTACGCACCGGTTTAATCTTGGAAATTGTCGATGGTCAGCAAGAAGCCTTACTGATGGCGACCGGCGTATTGGCAGCCCTTTACCCGCCTCTACAGCGTTGTGTGATATTCGATATCGGTGGTGGCAGTACTGAGCTTGTCTGTGTGGAGAATGGTGTGTTACGTTTCCAGCGCAGTTGGGCTGTGGGTGTTGTTCGGCTGCTGGACGAGCCGGATCCCGTTTCTGGCGTGTCCGCCATGCTCAGTGAACTCAAACAGCAACTTCAACACTGTCAATTGTGGCCGCAGGTCTGCAGCGACGACTGGACCTTGGTGGGTATGGCTGGAACGGTGACCATTCTTGCTGCTGCCCAGCTGGAGATGACACATTACCAACCACAGCGGATTAACAATGTTCATCTGAATCGGCAGCAACTTGATCGTCTTGACCGCAAATTATCCAAATTGAGTATCGCTGAACGGGAGGCTCTGCCGGGGATTGAGACTGGTCGCGGGGCGACCATTGTTCCAGGTGTGCAACTGGTTTTGCGGCTGCTCGAATTCTTTGACCACGATGAGCTGGTGGTGTGTGATGCCGGTTTGTTACAGGGTGTGTTTCATAGTACGTGGGGCGAACAACGCAGCACCAACAGGGTTCTGCATAACGGTGCCACGGAAAAAGTAGATACCGACTAAACAACTAAATTATTCAACGCCTCAGTCATGAAAAACAATCAAATCAGTCGGTCGTAAGATCCGACTTGCCGCCAAGGTGAAGCATAACGGAAAGCGACTCATTGCCGGTGGATTTGCGACCTCCAGAGGGCCGGGTTTTAAGGCCATTTTTTGCGTACTTTTTTGTGGTCCGTCAAAAAAGTACGTCGGCTGCGGGACGAACCCCGCGACCTTGATCTTGGTTTTAAAGGGTTTCGGGTCAGCAGTTGTCGGGTAACCATCCCCGTTGACGCTCATTACGTTCGGCGGCGACAAACGGGGGGCTGTTCCTGACAATTCCATGATGACAGAATTCAAGTAGCTTTTGTCGCCTTCAATTGACAAGAGGAAGGCGCATCAATTATAGTCAGCGTTTGATTTTAATGTTTACAGTTATCGATTGTATCGAACAAACCTGTGAGAGGATATATGAGTAAAGAGATTTTATCCGGCAATGAAGCCATCGCCCGTGGTGCCTATGAGGCCGGGGTTAAGGTCGCTGTTGCCTATCCGGGAACACCGAGTACCGAAATTCTCGAAAATACCGCCAACTACCCAAGCATGGATTCGTCATGGGCACCGAACGAAAAAGTTGCCCTTGAAGTGGGCATTGGTGCCTGTTTTGGTGGCGCTCGCAGTCTGGTCGCTATGAAACATGTCGGCCTCAATGTTGCTGCCGATCCACTGTTTACCCTGTCATACACCGGTGTGCGTGGCGGGCTGGTCTTGGCGGTTGCCGATGACCCTGAGCTGCATTCTTCACAGAATGAGCAGGATAGTCGTCATTATGCCCGGGCGGCAAAAATGCCGATGTTTGAACCATCCGACAGTCAGGAAGCGCTGACCTATACCCGTTTGGCTTTTGAGGCCAGCGAACAGTTTGATACGCCGATCTTCTTGCGGACGACAACGCGAATTGCCCACTCAAAATCAATTGTTGAAACCGGCGAGCCGGTAACCGGGCTACCGGAGCCGAGTTTGGAGCGTGATCCGGCCAAATTTGTCATGCTACCAGGCAATGCCCGCAAGCGGCACTATGTGGTTGAGGAGCAGCTGGAGAAGATGGCCGAGTGGTCCTGTTCTCAGTCGTTCAATCAAATTGAGGAACGTGACGGTGATGTTGGTGTGATCACTGCTGGTGTTTCTTATCAGTATGCCCGCGAAGTGTTACCTGAAGCATCGGTGCTGAAGCTTGGTCTGGTTTATCCGTTGCCCAAGACGTTGATTGCCGACTTTGCCAAGCGCTTCAAGACCCTGTATGTCATCGAAGAGCTGGAACCCTTCATTGAAGATCAGGTTCGGGCGATGGGAATCACAGTGATCGGCAAGGATTGCCTCCCCATCTGCGGTGAGTTGACACCGGGGCGGGTACGCAGTGCCATCAGCGGTAAGGAGATGGTCCCCGCATATACCACAGAGATCACGCTGCCCAATCGCCCACCGAACATGTGTCCCGGTTGTCCGCACCGTGGCGTTTTTTATGCTCTGAAACGGTTAAAGGCCTTTGTTACCGGTGATATCGGTTGTTATACTCTAGGTTTCATGCCGCCGTTGTCCGCCATGGATACCTGTGTGTGTATGGGGGCCAGCGTTGGTAATGCAACGGGTCTCAATAAGGTGCTCAAAGGAGCTGATAAACAGAAGGTGGTCGGCGTCATTGGTGATTCAACCTTCCAGCACAGTGGCATCAACGGCTTGATGGATATGGTTTACAATGGCTCGACGGCAACGCTGGTGATCCTTGATAACAGCATTACCGCCATGACCGGTCGTCAGGAAAACCCCGCCTCGGGCTTTACCTTGGCCGGGGTGGAGAGTCCATGTATCGATCTGGAACAGTTGTGTCGCAGTGTCGGCGTCAAGCATGTGCGTAAAGTTAATCCCTGGAATCTTGAAGAGACCCGTCTGGCGATCAAGGAAGAGATGGAGCGGGAAGAACCCTCCGTTGTTATCACTGAAGCGCCATGTATTTTAATTAAGCGTGATGTCGGTCAGCGCAAAACGCCTCTGGAGATCGATCCAGACAAGTGTACCGGTTGCAAAGCCTGCCTGAAGATTGGTTGTCCGGCTATCGAATGGCAGCCGGATGCCGGTGAGCGTGGCAAAGCGGTTGTTAACGAACTGCTGTGTGTCGGCTGTGGAATCTGTGATCAGTTGTGTGCGTTTGATGCATATCGTGAGGTGAAAAATGGCTAAAGTAACCAATATTCTGCTGGCTGGTGTCGGTGGACAAGGGATTTTGCTGGCGAGTGAGGTACTGTCTGAGGTGCTGATGCTGGCTGGATACGATGTGAAGAAGAACGAGATCCACGGCATGTCGCAGCGTGGCGGCAGTGTTAGCTCTCATGTTCGTTTTGGTGAGAAGGTCTATTCGCCGATTATTCCCGAAGGGGAAGCCGACATGCTGTTCGGTTTTGAACTGCTGGAAACCTATCGCAATCTGCCGTTTCTGAAAAAGGGTGGTCAAGTGATTGTCAATCGGCTGCAATTGATGCCACCTTCGGTGGCGACGGGGATGGAGCGCTATCCTGAAAATCTGGAGCAGCTGATTGCGGATCAAGTGAGCGACTCTCAGGTTGTTGACGGCCTTGAACTGGCCATTGAAGCAGGCAATGCGCGGACGGTCAACATCGCACTGCTGGGTGCGTTAGCGAATAAGTTGGATATTGAGCAGAATCTCTGGATTCAGGCCATGGAAAAGATGGTTCCGGCCAAGTTCCTGTCGCAAAATCTCAAAGCGTTTGAACTTGGACGTCAAGCGGCCAACTAGATAAAAGGTAATTATTCAGCATCTCCATAAGGGTTTGTGCTACCCATGGAAAGGGTATCTGTCGCCCGGATGGCGACAGCTAAGTCCCATGGATGGATTTATATGCCCCTTGGTATAGGTGGCACAAACCCTTTTTGCTGAATAGTCACAAGTAGATAACCATCCTTGAAAGAGGTGAAGTATGATCTGGAACGAGGATTTTGAAACATTGCCACGCGAGGCTATCGAGGCTCTGCAGTTTAAACGACTGAAACAAACCCTTGATCGGGTTTACGCGACAGTCCCTTTCTATCAGCAGAGTTTCAAAAAAGCGGGGATAACGCCAGCGGATATCCGTTCATTGAGCGATCTTCAAAAATTGCCGTTTACCCTTAAGCAGGATATGCGCGACAACTATCCATATGGCTTGTTTGCTGTTCCACTCGATCAGATTGTCCGTATTCATGCCTCGTCGGGGACGACGGGTAAGCCGACGGTTGTCGGTTACACCAAGCGCGATATTGACACTTGGTCGGAATTGATGGCCCGTTCATTTGCGGCTGCCGGTGCCAGCCATGGCGATGTGATCCACAACTCTTACGGCTATGGTCTGTTTACTGGCGGGCTCGGTGCTCATTATGGTGCCGAACGTCTCGGTGCCTCGGTAATCCCGATGTCGGGCGGTAATACCAAAAAACAGATTATGATCATGCAGGACTTCGGTTCAACCGTGATCACCTGTACGCCATCTTACAGTCTCTATCTGGCCGAGGCACTGACTGAAGAGGGTGTTGACGTCAATGATTTGAAACTGCGGGTTGGTATCCTCGGTGCCGAGCCGTGGAGTGAGGCGATGCGTACGGAGATCGAAGCCAAGCTTGGAATCAAGGCTATCGATATCTATGGTTTATCCGAGATTATGGGGCCCGGTGTCGGCATTGAATGTATCGAAGCACAGAACGGTCTGCATATCTGGGAAGATCATTTTATTCCTGAAATCATCAACCCCGAAACCGGCGAAGTGCTGCCGCACGGTGAAAAAGGGGAGTTGGTGATCACCACCATCACCAAAGAGGGGATACCGATGATCCGTTACCGGACGCGCGACATCACCCGTATCCTGCCCGAACCTTGTATTTGTGGCCGTACTCATGTTCGCCTTGAACGCCTCAGTGGTCGCAGTGATGACATGTTGATTATCCGTGGCGTCAATGTGTTCCCGTCACAGATCGAAAGCGTCCTGGTCAAGATCAAAGGCGTAGAACCGCATTATATGCTGATTGTTGATCGGGAAGGGACTCTTGATACCCTCGAAGTTCAGGTTGAGGTGAATGAGCAGACCTTCTCCGACGAAATCAAGGTGCTACAGGACCTGAGTTCGATGATCCGCAAGGAGATCAAGGATCTGCTTGGGATCACCTGTAATGTTCGTCTGGTGGAACCGAAGACCATTGCCCGTAGTGAAGGCAAAGCACAGCGGGTTATTGATCGCCGTCCGAAGTAGGTTTATCCGTAACTATTCAGCGAGCAGAGGTCGCAACACCCATTTCAAGGGACGCCGATTGTATTACGTGTGGCCATTCCTGGGGCTTGATGTCGCCATCCATGGCGACAAATACCCTTAAAATGGGCATTGCGACCCCTTCTGTCAATGTACTAATTACCTCTTTTTACCATTCAATTCTGGGGGAGACGATGAAAGTAGAACAGATTTCAATTTTTATCGAAAACAAGTCCGGTCGTCTGGCCGAAGTCACACAAGCCCTGGGCGATAGTGGCATAAATATCCGCGCCTTATCATTGGCGGATACCTCTGATTTCGGTATCTTGCGACTGATTGTTGATAAAACGGATCAAGCCAAGCAGTCCTTAAAAGAGCGCGGCTTTACGGTTAACAAGACTGAAGTGGTTGCCGTTGAAGTGCCCGATTGCCCGGCAGGTCTGGCGGGAATTCTCAAGGTTCTCGATGCGGGGAATGTCAATGTTGAATATATGTACGCCTTTGTTGAGCGCTGCGGTGGTAATGCGGTGATCATCTTCCGCTTTGATGATCCTGAAGCAGCGATCAAGGTGTTAACTGAGAATAATATCCATGTGTTGGAAGGAGAGCGGGTCTACGGCATGTAACCCGTCGCTTAAAACAATCATGATCCAGAATGAAAATAAAACGACGAATATTTGGGATCGCGATAACGAATGCATGTCGCGTGACGGTCTTGAAACATTGCAATTGGAACGTTTGCAGCAGACCTTGAAACGGGTCAATGAGCATGTTCCCTGTTATCAGAATAAATTTTCTGCCCTGGGCCTTTCTGTTGCCGATGTGCAATCCCTCGAAGATCTGCGCAAGTTGCCGTTTACCACCAAGGAGGATTTGCGCCTCAATTATCCGTATGGCATGTTTGCCGTACCGATGCGGGACGTGGTGCGTATTCACTCTTCATCCGGCACCACCGGCAAGCCGACGGTTGTCGGATATACCCGCAATGACCTGAAAATCTGGACCCAGCTGGCAGCCCGTTTTATGACCGCTGCCGGTGTGACCCCTGATGATATTGTCCATATCGCCTTTGGTTATGGGCTGTTCACCGGTGCCTTCGGACTCCATTACGGTGCTGAAGAGATCGGCGCCTCGGTAATTCCTATTTCGAGCGGCAACACCGATAAACAGATCATGATCATGCAGGACTATCAGTCCAGTGCGCTGGTTTGTACCCCGTCCTATGCCATGACTCTGGCTGACCGGATGGAGAAGCAGGGGATTGATCCGCACCGTTTATCCTTGAAGGTCGGGTTGTTCGGTGGTGAGCCGTGGAGTGAAGAGATGCGGCGTGAGATTGAGCAACGCCTCGGCATCATTGCAACGGATAATTACGGCTTGTCGGAAGTGATGGGGCCGGGTGTGGCCGGCGAATGTCAGCACCAGTGCGGCATGCATATCTTTGAAGATCACTTTATCGCCGAGATCATTGATCCTGAAACGGGAGAAGTCTTGCCGCGAGGATCGATCGGAGAGTTGGTGCTGACCAGTATTACCAAGGAAGCCTTTCCTATTATCCGCTATCGTACCCGAGATATTACGCGACTGGATTATGAACCCTGCGCCTGTGGCCGTACCCATGTGCGGATGATGAAAACCATGGGCCGTTCCGACGACATGTTGATCATCAAGGGGGTCAATGTATTCCCGACCCAGATCGAAGAGGTGTTGTTCCAGGTTGAAGGTTGTGAGCCCCACTATCAACTAGTGGTTGAGCGTGACGGCACCATGGATACCCTTGAGGTGCAGGTTGAAGTGAATGAGCGGATCTTCTTTGACGAAATGAAAAAACAACGCGCTTTTGTCAATATGCTGGAGAAACGTCTGTTGTCGATATTGGGAGTTGGTGCCCGGGTTAAACTGGTTGAACCTTCAAGTATTACCCGTCATGAAGGCAAAGCGAAACGGGTCATCGACAAGCGCAACTCGTAACAAAAAAAGGCGATGATTTCCCTTGACTTCAATTGCCAAATGCTGGACAATCCGCTTCGTTGATTGTCGGGGCGTAGCGCAGCCTGGTAGCGCACGTGCATGGGGTGCACGGGGTCGGAGGTTCAAATCCTCTCGCCCCGACCATTAAAAAATCATTGAGCACTTAGGAGAGATCCTGAGTGCTTTTTTGTGTTTAATCCAGCAAGTAAACCAAATAAATTCTCTTCAGTATCCTCCTCTATATTCAATTTGATGTAGATCTTTTCTTTTAATGGATTAGTGATGATTATTGTGTGAAATCTCATCAGTTGAATTGGGTTTTGTGGTAGTCTGTTCGCCGTGTTCAATCAGTCATATCGCGTTTCCCCCCGTATTCTGACGCAGTTTGAATGTCTGCCGACAACGGGGATTAATTATGCTTGTATGTTACTCGATTGATTCTGTTGATTTTTTTATTTAATTAATCTTTAAGTGGTGGTTGGTCTAATCTTTGCTTCAGATGCAGAGGATACAAGAGGAACCACACGACCTATTATGGGAGAAATTATGGCTAAAATTCTTGTTGCAGACGATAGTAAGACGGAACTGGCATATTTGCTTGATGCACTCAAGGGCACCGGACACGATATTGTGACTGCAGTTGACGGTAAAGAAGCCGAGGAAAAGGCCATGGCCGAACCCTTTGATTTGATTATCCTCGACGTGATAATGCCGAACAAGAATGGTTTTCAAGTTTGTCGTTCACTTAAAAAGAAACCCGAATTTAAAGATATTCCTATCATCCTTACGACATCAAAATCGGGTGAGAGTGATAAGTTCTGGGGAAAAAAACAAGGGGCTGATGAATATATTACCAAACCCTATGAACCCGTTGAGATCTTGCTTGCCGTCAAGAAATATCTGGGAGGTGCCTAGTGGATCTGGCTTCGGTATTCATAAAGTATGCTGCTGAGGGTACCGGCCAGCTGGCACTGAAATTTGCCGATACTTCTCATCTATGCAAGGTTGCTGTTGAGGACGGAGAGGCTGTATTTATCAAGCTTGGTACGATGTCTCCAGAGGAAACTTTAGAGTATATTCGTGATAAACAACTTGTTGAGGCGAGTTTTATTAAGGGCTTTCGTGCTCGGAAGCACCTGCTTCAACCCATTACTCAGCAATTAACCGGCGGAATTGCCGTTGAAATTGATTCATCGTTGCATTCGGATAAGCGTCATATTGTTACCGCAACAATCCCAGGAATAACCATTTCAAAACTACTTAATGATTATATTGACATTGTCGGCCCCCTCGGGGTCGTCATGACGGAAAACTACATTAAAAAAATCGGTTATGTTCAGGGCGCGGAAATGGGCGCGTTAGAATACTCGGACCTTGTTAAACAATTAATTGTTGATATACCGGAGTCGCTTAGAGGTGAATTTATAACCGTTCACAGCTAATAAGCGGTCTGGTTTTTGTTTTGAATAAATTTTTGGTGGGTGGAGGCTACTATGCTGAAGAATATGTCAATTCGTAAGCGAATTGTTGTGATGTTGGCCGTTGTTTATATTGTTTCTCTTGTAATCGCTGTAGTGGGTGGAGGGTATGTCCTCCGCCGTGATGCGATTCGAGAAGCGCAGGAGAAGACTGATCTGTTTGCCACAGTCATGTCCAGTTCAGCGCGATATCTACATAATGAAATTCGACCTAAGGCTGAAGAACTCGTCCCGGAAGATGCTTACTTTCCTGAAAGTGGCGTTGGTGTTCTCATGCTGACCGAAGTTGCCCGCTACATCCAGAAAGAATATCCTGAGTATATTTTTCGCTTTGCTTCACCCAATCCATTAAACCCGGACAGTCTTGCTGATGAACTGGAAGAACAGGTTATTGCCGGTTTTGAAAATGGTGATTTTGAAGAATGGAAAGGTGTCGCTGAACGCGATGGTATCAGTTTCTATGCGGTTGCAAAACCATTGACGGCAGGATCGGATTGTATCCATTGCCATGATACTCCTGATGTTGCTCATCCGAGCCAGGTTGAAGCTTATGGTACCCGGTCTGGTTATGGTTATCTTGAAGGTGATGTTGTCGGCGCACGATTTATCTATGTGCCTCTCGAAGCCGTTCGGGCTCAGGCGATCTCGCGTATCAGCTATTTTACCGTTGCCTTTAGTATCTTCTTCTTACTTGTCTTGTTTGCCGTTGACCGTTTTATCGTCGGCAGTGTCGTTAAACCGATCGAGCATATCGTTGAGGTTTCTGAGAATATCAGTCGCGGCAAACTCGATTGTGAATTTGATGTGAAAACCAATGACGAAATCAAGCTCCTTGCCGATGCTTTCGAACGGATGAAAGTTTCCCTGGCTAAGGCCATGGATATCCTTCGCCAATAGTCGATTTCAGAAAACAAGGGAGTTATGTGAATGTCCGAAAACGCGAATAAAACAATTCTTGTTGTTGATGATTCTCCAACGGTTAGGCGACTGGTTGAGCTGGTTCTTAATCAGAGTGGCTATACGGTTGTCAGTGCCGAAGACGGCGAACAGGGGCTCGAACTCGCTAAAAAATATGTTCCGGCTGTGGTTCTTGTCGATTTTGTAATGCCTAAAATGAATGGTCACATGTTCTGCAAGGCCCTACGTGAAGATGAAACCCTTAAGAATGTTCCGGTGATTTTGATCTCGTCAAAAAGTGAAGCGATCGGTCATGCTTTTGAAGAAAGTTTTGGTATTGTTCACTACTTCACCAAGCCTTTCGAGCCTGAAGATCTTGTCGCTAAATTGAGTGAGGTTCTTGAGGGGAGAGACGCTGCAATTGATGCTAGTGCTGATGTCGCTGCGACAGCTGGCGGGGCTGCAGGTTCCGGCTCTGCACCGTCAATGGAAAATGTTGATCAGCTTCTTGATTCCCTGCATGACCGATTCGACAAAGTAGTTCGGAATTATTTCCAAAAAGATTTTCCCGTGTTGATGAAAAATGTCATGTCGGACACGCTGAAGGAAACCGGTCTGATTAAGCACCAGACTCTCATCATGTCGGGTGATTTGACCCGGCTGGGACTTCCTGAATTGTTGTCATTTTGCGCAACGACGCGTCAAAGCGGTCGTTTGACGATCTTTTCTGATGATACCTTTGCTGAAATTTTTATTGATTCTGGGTGTTTTGTCTTTGCTACAGCAAGCCAGAAAGGAAAGCATCGTTTCTTGACGGATTTGATCTGCAAGGACAATCGTTTTTCATGTGATTCTCAATCGCTGCAACGGGTGGTTGAAGATGCGCGGTCGACCAATACCCCCGTAGGGCGAGCCCTGGTTGAAAAAGGTGTTATCTCTGAAGATGATTTGATGTATTACCTGCGCCAACATGCTCAGGATGCATTAAACACTGCTCTGTACACGTATGAAGGCAACTTCTTCCTCGAGAAAGATGATCTGCCGTTTAATCTTGAAGATATCAGTTTCAGAATTCCGATGCATGAAGTTCTGCTGGTGGGTGTGCGTGATCTTCGTCTCAGTGAAGAATTCAAGAGTGATGATCTGTGTGTTACCCGTCTGCCGAATTGTGCTGATGTTGCCCGGGATGGTCTACTCAGTGATGAAGAACAGAGTTTGATGCTCCTTCTCGATGGTACCCGGACGTTAGGGGAACTGTGTAATGAGAGTCCTCTTGATGACGCGATTGTCCGTCAGTGCTGTCAGGTGCTGTATTACTCTGGATTGGCTGCCGTACGTTAGATTGGCGTGATCTCAACTAACTTTGATGGCGTCGCAAAAAGTCCGCCCTCCTGCGTTGCAGCGTTTTTTCAAGACCTCGACATACAACATGTATGCCTTCACCCTTGAAAAACCACTACGCCTTGTAGGACGAAATTTTTGCTTAGCTATCTTATTTGTTTTTGCGAGACCATCAACTTTAGTGTGTAAGGATTTCTGGATGTCAGGTATTCAGGACAGTTTACTGCCAATTTTTATCGAAGAGACAGAGGATGGCCTCGCTCTTGTGCAGAATCTTATGACTGCATGGGAAGATGGGCCTCTGGATGGCGAAATCATTGAAGAGGCTCGTCGTGCTGCTCATACGATCAAGGGGACGGCGGGGCTTGTCAAGCGGATGCGTTGCAGTGCTACGGCAAAGGACCTTGAAGTCTTTCTCGATAGTTTTATCGATAAGAATGTTCGTCTTACGGCAGAGGATATTGATCAAGTCAAATGTTTGCATGGCCAACTTGTTGAATTGCTTGACTATGCCAAACAGGGTGAATCGGAACCTGTTGAAAAGTCTTTTGAGGCAGAATCGACGTCTGTTGCTGAAACAATTGAGCAACAGGGATCGGATCTGATTAATGATTTTGCCCTGCCGTTTATGATGAAGTTGCATCAGGCGACGGATGAATTACAGGAAACGGTGAAACCTGTATGTTGTCGATTTTATCTGGGTGGACGTCAATATTTCTTGCCGATTGAAAATGTGGTGGAAATTTCAGAAAGTGCGCAGATCACTTACTTGCCCTATGGACCGGCCTATATCCCGGGGTTGATAAACCTGCGTGGCAACGTTATTCCGGTCATTGATCTCGCTGCGTTAGAGGGGCGCACGATTGACCGTCCTAATAATTTTTTCATGGTCATTGCCATGCAGGGTATCGATTTGCTGGCATTTATCTGCGATACCATGCCGAACCTAAGTTTGAAGGCGGCAGGTCATAAGATTGATGTTGATTCTTTGTTGGATCAACACAGTGTAAAGGCGTCATAAATGGGTTTTCCTGAATCTGCACGAAGTATCTTTTTTGAAGAAGCTGACGAGCATCTTGGCATTCTTGAATCCGGTCTTCTCGAAATGGAGGATCACGAGGAGCAGGGGACCGTCGATGTTGGATTAATCGACAAGTTGTTTCGTTCTGCTCACACCCTCAAGGGTGCGTCAGCTCTACTTAAATTCAACACAATCAGCGAAATCTCTCACGAACTCGAAAACCTACTCGAAAGCTTTAAGGCCGGTTCTGTCACGCCTGATGGTCGATTGCTCGATGCCATGTTGTCGTCGCTTGACACCATGCGCAATCTGCTACAGATGACTCATCTGCCGGATTATGAACAGACGGCAATTCTGCATGGTATGCAAGCTTGTCAAATGTTGCAGGCTGCTCAATCGGGCGATTATGATGAAACCGGTTCTGTGGACGCTATCGCGGACGCTTCAGGCCATCATTTGGGCAACAGTGTCAAAGTAGGTGTTGATAAGATCGATCAGATGATGAACTTGCTTGGTGAAATGACCATCACCAAAACTCACTTGCTGGACCAGTTGGGTTCGGTTGAGGTGATGAAGGATGAGATCGATTTTGCGCGTGAGCGGTTGTTGCGTGAAGTGACCGTTTTTTCAGAACGGTATGAGTATACGAACCCCGAGGAGAAGGGTGACGAGGATAGCTCTGAGTCGACGATTTCAGATTTTGATGAGCTGGAGTTTGACCGTTACGATGAACTTAACCTGTTCTCACGTAAATTGCAGGAAATAAGCAGTGATATTAACGAGGCCGTTATCTCTATTCGTAGTTTCTTTGGTCAAGTCAGTGTTGATGTTGAGGCTATTGATCGAATGACGACTGAAATGAAAGAACGTATTTCAGAAATCAGAACACTGCCTGTCGATTATCTATACCAGCGCTTTCGGCGTTCTATCCGTAATCTATCCCGTGATGCAGACAAGCAGGTTGAGTTACGGCTTGAGGGTGGTGACACACGACTCGGGCGAACCATTATTGATGGTCTGTTTGATCCTTTGGTTCACGTTCTGCGAAATGCCGTTGCCCATGGCCTTGAAAGCCCTGAAGAACGTAAAGCCAATGGCAAGGCTGAAGTCGGTGTCATTAAGATCACTACGGCACGTCGAGGCAATTCAGCAACAATAACGATCTCGGATGATGGTCGCGGCATTCAATTGGAAAAAGTACGTGCAAAAGCGATTGATCTTGGCTGGGTGACACCGGCAGACAAACTGGATCGTCAAGGTTTGATCGATATGATTTTTCGTCCTGGTTTCAGTACGAAAAAAGAGGCTGATGACACCTCGGGTCGTGGCGTTGGTATGGATGTCGTGCTTGACCGCCTTTCATCATTGAACGGAACCGTTGATGTGCAAACGGTAGAGGGGGAGGGGACTGAGTTTATTCTACAGATTCCTCTGTCGCTGATTATTATCAACGTCATTCAGTTCAGACTGGGCAAACAGTTTTTTGTTTTACCCTCGACACTGATCGAAGAGATACAGGATGTTACAGCTCTGCAGATTGTTGATGACCACGCTATCCGTCAGGGCGAAAGTTATCGGATTATTGACCTGAACGATAAATTTAATGTCCCGATGACGGATAGTTCGCGTCAGTGTGTTCTTTTCGTCCGTACCCTGGGGGCTCGGCTGGGATTAATGGTCGAAGAGATTGTCAGTCAGGAGGACACCGTTATCCGTCCTTTTGGGCAGTTACTTGCCGATATGCCATGTTTTTCCGGAACAAGTGTCTCTGGTGGCGGTGATATTCGCTTGGTTATTAATCCGACCCGTTTGTTGCAAGTTATCGATCAGATTCAGCATGTCGATGTGCCGCTACGGGGAACACAAACATCCATGCCCAGCGTGAAGCGTGCGCGGGTTCTCGTGGTCGATGATTCATTGAGCGTGCGTAAGTATGCTTCGCTGATACTGGAGGCCAATGGGGTGGAAGTGTTGCTCGCAACCAATGGACATGAGGCGCTTGAGGTGCTCGATGAGGAACGTGTTGATATGATTTTCACCGACCTTGAGATGCCGGTTATGCATGGCTACGAATTGCTCAATGAAATTAAACGTCGAGATAATTTGAAGATGATTCCAACCGTGGTTATTACCTCAAGATCTGGAGCACATCATCAGCAAAAAGCGTTTAGTCTTGGTGCCGTCGGTTATTTAATTAAACCATTTGATGAAGATGCGCTGATCGGACTGATTCGCGAGCACACACTCTGTACGATCTAAACGTTTCGCGGATTACGTTTATTAAAAGGGAGGCCGTTCAATTATGGCAAAAATTGCAGCAAAGCCACTTACAATCAAGCAGATTTCCGGACGAAGCGTTGCGTCGTTGGCGTTTCTGACGGTTTTAGTCTTGGCGATGAGTGTTGGTGTTTACTATTACCTTACTCAACAAGCTAAAGAGAGAACGCAGCAGAGTATTGCTCGGTTGACAATTACAGAAGAGTTAACGCGGAGTATTTCCCATTTGCAAGTTCTCGAAGGGGACTTGACGATGGCTGCTGTTCAGCGCAATCAGAAGGCTATTGCCGCTCGATCTGACGTGCTGCTCGATCATCTTTCGTCCATTGATGATCAAATAGATCTTCTGGTTGAAATATCCGAGAATAGTCGTCTCGAAATTAAAAAAGTTACGGCAATGCTGGTCGAAATCTTTACAGATATTTCGATTGAAGTAGAAACGCTGGTCGAACATCTGCAGGATGGGGATTCTATCCAGTCGCATGCTGGATTATTCGCCAAGTATAATCAGGATGTTCGTGAGCTTAACAACAGTATTGCTCAATTGCGTAAGCTGTTCGTAAAAGTCATTACCTTGCAACATCAATTGACACGCCAAAATCAGATCTATTACAGTGGCGCCGCTGCCATGTTGGTTCTATTGATCCTTTTTGTTGTGCTAGCGTTCCGCTGGAACAACCGGATGGTGGTCTCGTTAGGGCAATTGCGTAAGAGTATCGAACGAATCAATAGCGGTGACTTCTCAGAGGTTGAGATTGCCGCCAAGGATGAGATTGCCGCAACGGCATTGATGTTTAACCAAACCCTTGACCAGTATAAAGATGCCATTATCGCCGATTCCGAGCGTGAAACGACTCAAGAGAATTTGATCAACTTCCTTGAGGTTGTTAGTGAGGCCGCGGATGGTGATTTGACGATGAAGGCCCCTGTTACTGCCGATGCGTTCGGCTCCATTGCGGATGCATACAACCTGATGGTTGAAAGTTTATCGGCTCTGCTGACCGATACGCGTAAGAATGCTAATGACGTAGGCGAGCAAACGAAAAACCTCATCCAAAACTTTTCCGAAATGGAGATGGGGGCAGATATGCAGTCGATACAGGTTGAAAAAGCGATTGAAGCGGTTCGAAGCTCAGCTGTTGCTGCAAATGCGATCTCGAAAAAAGCGGTACTCGCGCAACAGACATCAGCTCAGGTGGACGTCGTTACCGAGCGCGGTAGTGGCTTGGTTACGGATAATATCGAAGGCATGCAACTGATCCGTGTGACGGTGCAGGTAATCAACAAGAAGATGAAGTCACTCTCTGAGCGTTTGTTGGAGATTGGCACCATCTCTCAATTGATTTCGGAAATTGCAACCCGGACGACCATTCTGGCGATGAACGCTTCGATAGAGGCATCGCGCGCCGGCGAACAGGGTCGTGGTTTCCTGGTTATTTCTGATGAGATTAAACGTCTGGCGGATAAATCAGCTGAGGCGACGAAGCAGATCAACGGTGTTATCAAGTCGATCCAGACTGAAGCCGGTGAGGTTACTGCTTCACTCGAAGAAGAAACTAAAACCGTTGAAGGGCAAACCCGGCTTGCCCAGGATACCGGCGATGCGTTCCAGGCTATTCAGGAGGCGATCCAAAAATCCAAGTCGGTTGTCACTGAAATTTCTACACTATCCAATGACCAGTTGGAGATGACGAATAACGTTGATTTGTCGATGACGAAAGTTGCTGAGATCTCTGAACTGATTCTTAATCAGGTAAAAGATTCAGCGCTGATCACTACAGGTCTGACCGAGCAATCTACTGTCCTGTTAAGTTCAGTCGACACGTTTCGTCTTACCGAAGACGATTAATACATCCCCCAATCCAGCGAAGGAGATTGAATATGAAAAGAGTTTGTATGGCGTTGTTCTGTGTTCTGCTCGTGATGGTTTTTTCTGTACCGGTAATGGCGGCAGGGAATTGGCGTGATGGTAAAAAGATTTATAAGTCAAATTGCATGAGTTGTCACAAGCGCGGCGGCGAGGCTAAACGTCTTAAACTCAATAAATTCAGCAAGGCTCGCTGGACCAAATATTTCTCTGAAGAAAAAAAGGGCAAGCATACTGAACCTTGGGGGGAACTGACGGAAGCGCAAAAGAAAAACCTTCTCAAGTACTTCCATAAATACGCTAAGGATGATAAGCAAATTCTTGGTTGCGGTTAGTATTATCTATCTTAAAAGCCCTGCAGAAATGCAGGGCTTTTTTATTCACTGGTACTGATGTCCGCTTCGACAACAAAGCGTTTAATCTTGCGCGTGGTTGTCTTCGGGAATTCATCATCCCTCAGGGTGAATTTTTTTACTCTCTTATAGTCTGCCAACTGCTTGCCGATTTTAAGGACTTCACCGCGGATCAGTGCCTCTATCTGTTTCATGTCGAGAGGGTAGCTGCCCTGCTCCTGGGCGTGGTTATCGATCATTTCCTGATCCGGGTAGATCTGGGCATGAACCTCTTCTGCTGCCGGGCCGACTTTGTGACCGTAGATCATCACCTCTTGAATGAACGGACTGCTGAGTAGTTCGTTTTCAATCTCTTCCGGGTAGACATTTTTACCGTTGGGGGTGACGATCAGGTTTTTGACCCGGCCACAGATGGTCAAATAGCCGCTGTTGTCGACCTTGCCCATATCTCCGGTATGGTACCATCTATCAATCAGAACTTCTGCTGTGGCTTCATCATTTTTGTAGTAGCCTTTCATGACGTTGGGACCCTTGCAGATGATCTCGCCGATACCTTCCTCGTTGGGCTGGTTGATCTTGAGCTGAACTGAGGGGAGGGGGTGGCCGACCGTACCAAGTTTCATCTTGCCGGGTTGTTCTGCCGTGATGACCGGTGCTGTTTCGGTGATGCCGTAGCCCTGATAGATCATAATGCCGAACTCTTTGAATTTTTCAGCGACAACGGGATCCAGTGCGGCTCCACCGCTGACAAAAATTGTTCCCGCACCAAGGGTTTCTCGTACTCTTTTAGCAATGACATTGCGGGTCAAGGGGAGCGAGTAGAGGGTCTTTGATAATTTCTTGCCGTTGATGTTTTTCATGATGCGATCAAGAAAAATTTTATACACCGCAGGAACGGCAAGTAAAAATGTTGGTTTGACTTCAGCCAGGTTTTCTCCAAGCTTTTTTAACGATTCTGCAAATGAAATGGTTCCACCTAGGGTAAGGGGTAGTAATATTCCGCAAACTTGTTCAAAAACGTGATTAATCGGCAGGAATGACAGGGTGTGAATGTTTTTATCTAGCTGGAAATGGGGAATCAAGTCTTTGATGTTTGATGTGATGTTGCCATGACTGAGTATGGCTCCCTTCGATCGTCCTGTTGTTCCTGATGTGTAGAGGATGATTGCGGTGTCGTCCGCGCAGAGGGAGATGGGTTTAAACGCCTGGTTGCCGTCAAAGGTATCAAATGACAGCAAGATCCCTTTTTTCTGCGCCTCTTTAATTAAGTTGGCCGTTGGTGAAAACAGGTCCTGAGCTGTGGCGTGATCCGTTTGTTGTAATGGGGCCGTCAAGAGTTGATGGGCTTTGTTGGCGAGGGTTTCCAGTTTGGTCGCTTGTTCACGCGGGATGCTGAAGTTGTTAACCAGTTGGTGCCACTCTGTAATTAGGTCACCAATGATGGCAAAGGCTTCATTGTCGATGATTTTATTTTGAGAATCGTTGTCCATGACAACAATATATTCAAGTTCGGGGAGATTGGCGCGCAACTCAAGTAAGTCTTCAACGAATTCCTCAATGGTAAAAACAACCGTTGCCTCGCTGTCAATCAGGACGTGACGTCGTTCGTTTTGTTTGAGTTCTTTGTCGACGGGGACAGCTACGCAGCCATATTTCAGAATTCCAAGATACGATGTCATCCAGCGAATCGAAGAAGGTGCCAGGAGTGCGATGTGGCTATCCTGTTTGATACCGAGATTTTTGATGCCCGACGCTACCATGTCCGAATCGAGCCACAGGTCGGCATAGCTGATACTGCTCCAACGTTTATTTCGTTTTTCTCTTAATGCGCTTTGGTTGGGGTGGTTCTGGCAACTCAGCTGTATTAGATCAATTATTGTGCTCACATCTACCTCAATGAAGATGGAATGGTCGTTAATAAAATAGCCTGAATTCAATAACAATTCAGGGCAATGAGTCTAGCTGTGGCGGTAGCATTTTAGCAAGGGGAAATGTATGTTGTTTGGAGTGAGAAGCTTATTCCTTTTGTTCAATTGGCGCTGGCAGTAAAAAAGCGAGAAAAGTACTTGACATTGTTGAACCATTTTTGTAAAACTTGCCTCCGTTACAGCATGCAGGCACGTAGCTCAGTGGGAGAGCACCTCCCTGACACGGAGGGGGTCGGCGGTTCAATCCCGCCCGTGCCTACCATTTAATATCGGCTGTTACTAAAGTAACAAAAGGCATCCTGTGGGTGCCTTTTTGTGTATGTGGAGAGGAAATAATGAGTCAAATATCAATACAGCTACCTGACGGTTCAAAACGGGAGTACCCAGTAGGAATTACGTCGATTGAAATTGCTCGCTCTATTGGTGAGGGTCTGGCCAGGCAAACCGTTGCAGCACGCATTGACGGTGAACTTAAAGATCTGAATATTGCCATCAACTCCGATTCCACTGTTGAACTGATTACCCTTTCCAGTCCTGATGGACTGGAAGTTTATCGTCATACCGCAGCCCACGTCATGGCTCAGGCAGTGAAAGAGCTGTTTGGTCAGGATGTTCAGGTGACCATTGGTCCGGCTGTCGATAATGGTTTTTATTACGATTTCTATTGCGAAACCCATATCTTTACTCCCGAAGACTTTGATAAGATCGAAGCGCGGATGAAGGAGCTGGTAAAGCAGAATCTTCCCCTCGAACGTAGTGAGATGAGCAGTGCGGATGCTGTGGCGCTGTTTAAAGAGATGGGGGAGAACTTCAAGGTTGAACTGATTGAAGATTTGGGTGTCGAAACCGTATCTCTGTATCGTCAGGGAGATTTTGTTGATCTTTGTCGTGGTCCTCATCTGCCGTCAACGGGTCGGCTTAAGGCCTTTAAATTGACGAGTGTCGCCGGTGCCTATTGGCGTGGCGATGAAAACCGTCAGATGCTGCAACGTATCTATGCCACAGCATTCCCCGACAAAAAACAACTCAAAGCTCATCTGCAACGTCTCGAAGAGGCTCGCAAGCGCGACCACCGTAAGCTGGGTAAGGAACTGGATCTATTCTCATTCAGTGAAGAAGCCGGTGCCGGTCTGGTGATCTGGCATCCCAAGGGTGCTATGTTGCGGACGATCCTTGAAGATTTTGAACGCCGTGAGCATCTGCGTCGCGGTTATGATCTTGTTCAGGGTCCGCAGATTCTCCGTACTGATTTGTGGAAAAAATCTGGTCATTACGAGAACTATCGCGAAAATATGTACTTCACCGAGGTGGAAGGGCAGAGCTTTGGCATCAAGCCAATGAATTGTCTGGCCCACATGCTGATTTACAAAAGTAAGATGCGTTCCTATCGTGATCTTCCTCAACGATACTTTGAGCTGGGCACTGTGCATCGCCATGAAAAATCCGGTGTGCTGCATGGCCTGACCCGTGTGCGTGGTTTTACGCAGGATGATGCCCATATCCTGTGTATGCCGGAACAGCTTGATGCCGAAATTAAAGGTGTTCTTCGCTTTGTTCAAGAGGTGATGGGGATTTTCGGTTTTGAGTTTGAGATGGAGCTCTCCACGCGCCCTGAAAAATCGATCGGTAGCGATAGCGATTGGGAGCAGGCGACAAGTGCATTACTTGGTGCCCTTAAGGATTCTGGACTCCCTTACGAGATCAATGAGGGTGATGGCGCTTTTTACGGCCCAAAGATTGATATTAAGCTCAAGGACGCCCTTGACAGGTATTGGCAGTGTGCTACAATCCAGTGCGATTTTACACTACCCGAGCGCTTTGATCTGAATTATGTCGGTCGTGATGGGGGAAAACACCGACCGGTAATGCTTCATCGAGTTATTCTTGGCTCGATAGAGCGTTTTGTCGGTATTCTCATTGAACACTATTCCGGCAGCTTTCCATTGTGGATCTCGCCAGTTCAAGCCGTTGTTATTAATGTAACGGATAATCAACTGGAGTACGCTGAAAAAGTTACAGCTCAGCTGCGTGAGGCCGGTGTACGTGTGCAAGCGGATGTCAGAAACGAAAAGCTTGGTTTTAAGATTCGCGAAGCACAGCTGCAGAAGATTCCTTACATGCTGGTTATCGGTGATAAGGAGATGGAGAGTGGAACATTAACTCCGCGTTTCCGTACCGGTGAAAATCTTGAGCCCATGACGCCGGACCAGTTTTGTGATTTTGTTCATGAAGAGTGTAAAAAATATAACTAGGAGGTGGCACCATAGCTAAGCAAGAGACAAACATAAATCGCGCGATTCGTGCCCGTGAAGTCCGTGTAGTTGACGATGCTGGTGAGCAGCTCGGTGTCATGCCAGTAAAGGATGCACTTGAGGTTGCCATGGAACGTGGTCTTGACTTAGTCGAGGTGTCCCCGTCTGCCAAACCACCCGTTTGTCGGATAATGGATTATGGCAAGTTCAAGTATCAGCAGCAGAAACGCGCTGCTGAAGCTAAGAAAAAGACTGCGCGCGTTGAGTTGAAAGAGGTGAAGCTTCGGCCTAAAACTGAAATTCACGACTTTAAAGTCAAGGTTAAAAACGTGCGTCGTTTTCTTGATGCCGGAAACAAGGTCAAGGTGACCATCATGTTCCGCGGTCGTGAAGTGACACACCCTGAATTCGGTCGTGAGTTACTTAAACGTGTTGCTGAAGAAGTAGCAGACATTGGTGTTGTTGAATTCTTCCCAAGTATGCAGGGACGTTTCATGCATATGGTGATGGCACCGAACAAAAAATAAGCGCGTTTCACTGAACGGGTGATGCGTAATTGGATCAACGAAGGAGATGGGGAATGCCCAAGATTAAAACAAACCGTGGCGCGGCTAAGCGCTTCAGCAAGACAGCTACTGGCAAAATTCGCCGTAATAAAGCGTTTACCAGCCACATCCTGACCAAGAAAACCACCAAGCGTAAGCGTGACCTGCGTCATGGTACGCTTGTATCTGCAGCAGATCATAAAAATATCAGTTGCCTGATCCCCTACCTGTAGGGAACAGTCAACTCGGCTTTAAGTCCGTGAACTGTTGGGAAACAATTGTCTCCCCCTTCAGATCCGGCAGTGACGATGCTGTTTTGGTGTTGTCGCTTATTTTAAACATGCAAGGAGTACAAGATGCCGAGAGTAAAAAGAGGTTTTAAAGCGAGACGTAGACGTAATAAAGTTTTAAAGTTAGCCAAAGGTTACCGTGGCGCACGTAGCAAACTGTTTCGCAGTGCTACCGAAGCGGTTGACCGGGCTCTCAATTACGCCTACCGTGACCGTCGTGTTAAAAAACGGGATTTCCGCGCACTGTGGATTGCCCGTATCAATGCGGCTTCACGACTGAATGGTTTGAGCTACAGCCGTTTGGTTTATGGCTTGAAAAAAGCTGAGATTGGTCTGGACCGTAAGGTTCTGGCTGAGATCGCTGTAACCGATCCTGCAGCATTCAGCGCAGTGGTCGAAAAAGCCAAAGCTCAGATTCAGTAAGGAACACCGAAAAGAGATGAGGGTTTTCCTCATCTCTTTTTTTTTGCATTGTCTGGTAATGGAAGCCCTGTGGCTTCCATTATTTAGTTTATAGCACGTGGTTTAGATGTGTGATCAAGGGGTCTTATGAAGGAAAAACTCGATGCGATGTTGGTCGCAGCCAACGAAGCAATGGCTGCAGCTGTCGATGAAGCTGCGCTCCAGGATATCCGTGTCAGCTATTTAGGTAAAAAAGGGCAACTCACTTCGATTATGAAGGGGATGGGTGGTCTGTCGGCTGAGGAGCGTCCGATCGTTGGTGCCGTGGCAAACCGTGTTAAAGATCAGGTATTCGAAACCTTCGAGGCCCGGCTCAAGAAGCTTAAGGCTGAGTTGATGACGTCGCGGCTAGAGCATGAAAAAATTGATGTGACGCTGCCGGGTCGCCGCAATGACAGTGGCACCAAGCACCCCGTCACCCTGGTGACGGAAGAGTTGATTGATATCTTTTCTGCTTTAGGGTTTTGTGTTGCTGAGGGCCCTGAGGTCGAGCAGGACTTTTATAACTTTGAGGCGCTGAATATCCCTAAAGACCACCCTGCACGTGACATGCAGGACACTTTTTATATCAATGATGAAGTTGTTCTACGTACCCATACGTCACCCGTTCAGATCCGTTCGATGCTCAAGCAGCCACCCCCGCTACGAATTATCGCCCCGGGAACTGTTTACCGCCGTGATTCTGATATTACCCATAGCCCGATGTTTCATCAGATCGAAGGCTTTATGGTTGATGAAAATATCACTTTTGGTGATCTGAAAGGGGTGCTGACAACATTTATCCATGAATGTTTTGGTAAAAAAGTCGGTGTCCGTTTTCGGCCATCATTTTTTCCGTTCACTGAGCCCAGCGCTGAAGTTGACATTCAATGTGTCATCTGTGGTGGTAAAGGCTGCCGTGTCTGTGGAAACTCCGGTTGGTTGGAAATTCTCGGTAGTGGTATGATCGATCCTGAGGTGTTTAAATCTGTTGAATACGATTCGGACTGTTATAGTGGTTTTGCCTTCGGGATGGGGCTGGAACGGATTGCCATGCTGAAATATGGTGTTAATGATCTACGTTTGTTCTTTGAAAATGACGTACGGTTTTTACGCCAGTTTTAATGTTGGCGATCGGTTCGAAACGATTTGATGACCCATCTGCTTCAACCGTAGTTGAAGCAGTGCGATGATAAAAGGACATATGTGATGATTGTCACCTATAACTGGCTTAAAGAATTTGTTGATTTCGATCTCTCGGCTGAAGAACTCTCTCATCAGTTGACCATGGCTGGCCTGGAAGTCGATTTCATGGAAAAGCTTGGCGCGGACCTGGACTCGGTCATTGTCGCTCAACTGGACTCTGTTGAGGCGCATCCTGAAGCTGATCGTCTAACCCTCTGTCAAGTGAACACGGGTAGCGATGTTATTCCGGTCGTTTGCGGGGCGACCAACCATAAAGCCGGTGATCTGATTGCTCTGGCCCAAGTTGGTTCTCTGTTGCCGGGTGATTTCAAGATTAAAAAATCAAAGATTCGCGGTGAGGTATCACGCGGCATGCTCTGCTCCGAAAAGGAGTTGGGGCTGGCCGAAGAGGCTGAAGGGATCATGATTCTCGATGCCGGGCTTGAACTGGGAACGCCTGTTTTTGATGCCTTGGGCCTCAAGGATGTTCGCTACGAAATCGGTTTAACACCCAACCGTGCCGACTGTTTGAGTGTTGCCGGTGTTGCCCGTGAAGTTGCCGCCATTGTCGGTAAGACCATGCAGATGCCTAGTGCTGATGCTCTCAATGAAAATGGCACAGCCATTGGAGCCGACACCTCGGTGACCATCGATGATGCTGACGGCTGCCCCCGTTATATGGCGCGCCTGATCAAAGGCGTCAAGATTGGGCCATCTCCCGAGTGGTTGGTACAACGGCTTGAATCGATCGGTATGCGCTCGATCAACAACGTTGTCGATGTCACCAATTATGTGATGATGGAATTGGGCCATCCTCTGCATGCCTTCGATTTCAATCAATTGCGTGGCCAACGCATTGAAGTGAAGTGTGCTGTTGAAGGCACTGAATTTGTCACCCTGGATGACCAGACTCGTTATCTTAAATCCAGCGATGTGGTGATCTGTGATGGTGAAGGGCCTGTGGCTCTGGCCGGCATCATGGGTGGCGGTAATTCTGAAGTGCAGGACACCACCACCGATATTCTGCTGGAAAGCGCCTACTTCAATCCCATCCTGGTGCGTCGTACCAGTAAACGTCTGGGCATCCACAGTGAATCGTCTCACCGTTTCGAGCGTGGCGCTGATGTTGATATCGTTCCTGTTGCCCTGGATCGAGCCATGTCCCTGATTCAGCAGCTTGCCGGTGGGGATGTTGCCGCCGGTGTGATTGATGCCTATCCGCAACAGCTGGGTAAGCGTCAGGTACAGATTACCGCTGCTCGCACCAATGCTCTACTCGGTCTCGATTTGAGCCTTGAGCGCATTGAGAAATTACTGAATTCCATCGAATTACCGACGGAAAAGTCTGAATTCGACGGTCAGCAAGGGCTGTTGGTCACTATTCCCATGTCACGTCACGATCTTGAGCGTGAGGTGGACCTGATCGAGGAAGTTGCTCGTCTCAACGGCTATGACAATATCCCGGTGACCATGCCGGTCAGCCGTGTTGTGCGCCGCCTCAAGGATGATCGCCAGAGTTTTACCCGGGCGCTGCGTGATGCGATTGTCGCCCAGGGTTTCAGTGAGATCGTCAACTATTCATTCATCTCGCCATTGGCCTGGGATAAGATTGCTTTGCCTGCCGACGATTCACGTCGCACAACCGTCAAGGTGTTGAATCCGTTGACGGAAGAGCAGTCGATCATGCGTACCAGCCTGTTGCCTGCCATGCTGGAAACGGTTTCACGTAACTTGGCTTATCGCAGCCAGGACCTAAGCCTGTTTGAGTTGCGCCCGATATTTACGGTTGTTGATGGTGAGTGCCAACCTGTTGAAACACTGCGACTATGTGCCGCAATGACCGGCCGTAAAGAGCGTGAGGGCTGGGCGCAGAATGATGCTAAGGTTGATTTTTATGATCTCAAAGGGGCTGTTGAGTCCATTTGTGAGCAATTGAATCTTCCTGTTCTACGGGCTGAAGTCGATGGCGAACAACCGTATCTGCACCCAGGTAAGTCGTGTCGCCTGTATCACGGTAAAGTTATAGTGGGTACGCTCGGTGAGCTTCATCCTCAGGTTCAGGACAACTACGATATTGACCAGCCTGTCTATGTAGTCGATCTCGATGTTGCCGCATTGCTCAGCACGCAAAACGGTGTAAAAACATTTCAGCCCATCTCCCGATTCCCAGACGGCTATCGCGACAGCGCCTTCTTGTTTGATGAAGAGGTAAGCGCTCAGCAGCTGTTTGACGTTGTTTCTAAGGTGAAAGTGAAGAATCTGGATGACGTGATCCTGTTTGACATGTACAGTGGAAAAGGTGTCCCTGAAGGGAAGAAAAGTCTTGCTGTCCGTGTTCGTTATCGCTCAATTGAAAAAACGTTAACCGATGATGAAATCAATACAATGCACGCCAAGATCGTAAAGTCATTAACGAAGAATCTTGGAGCTGAACTCAGATAGCCCTTGCGGCGTCAAAAGGGCTGTGTTATAAACCCTTTAAAATCAATGTTATAGGAGCTTGGCGACAGGCTTCTGGTGAATTATTTATATGTTGGAGGTACTATGACAAAAGCGGATCTTGTGGAAAATGTTTACTTCAAAACAGGTTTTTCAAAGAAGGAATCCGCTGAGATTGTCGAATCTGTTTTTGAGCTGATTAAAGATACGCTCGAAAATGGCGACAAGATCAAGATTGCGGGTTTTGGCAACTTTGTTGTCAAACAAAAAGCAACGCGTCGTGGTCGTAATCCACAGACTGGTGAAGAGATTGAGATCAGTTCTCGTAAAATTCTCACGTTCAAGCCCAGTCAGGTTCTTAAAACCGCTATCAACGAAGAGGCCTGATCCAGTCCCTTTCGTTATAAATTTACTAACTAATGAATGCTGAGATCCCGGACAAGCTATTTTTCAAAATCGGCGAGGTTGCATCGATAACCGGTGTAAAGCCTCATGTGCTTCGATATTGGGAGAGTGAGTTCGGGTCCTTTTCCCCTTCTAAAAGTCGTACCCAACAGCGACAATATCAAAAAAAAGATATTGAGCTCATTCTTCAGCTTAAAGATCTGCTCTATAATCAAGGGTTTACCATTGCTGGTGCCCGAAAAACGCTCAAAGCTGCCAAGAAAAATAAAATGACATCTGTATCGGTCAAGTCAGATCGGGAGCATCTGCTGCAGTTGCGAGAAGAACTTCGTGATCTGAGAGCCTTATTCCGTTGATGACTACAGCAACGCAGAATCGTCCATTGATCATGGTGACCAATGATGATGGTGTACTGTCGTTGGGGTTGCAACAGCTGGCCGACGCTCTTGCTGAACTAGGCGAGGTTGTCATTGTCGCTCCTGATCGTGAACGCAGTGCTGCCGGTCATTCCATGACCCTGGACAAACCTGTCCGTGCCGATCGCATTCGCTCCAACTGTTTTGCTGTCGATGGTACACCCACCGATTGTGTCAACTTAGGTGTGCATGGTTTGTTGCCGCGACAACCGGATCTTTTAGTTTCCGGAATCAACAAAGGGAGCAATCTGGCTGACGATATCACCTATTCGGGGACGGTGGCTGCGGCCATGGAGGCGATGTTGATGCAAGTGCCTGCCCTGGCTGTTTCTCTAGATCTGGTTGGTCTGGTCGACGTGCCGGATTTCAGTTACGCCTGTCGCTATGCGCGGCATTTTTCTCAGCAGATTCTGTTAAATGGTTTACCATCAGACACGTTTCTCAATATGAATATTCCTCAGGGATGTCCGAAAGGGGTTCGTTTAACCCGGCAGGGCAAGCGGGTCTATGATAATAAAATAGAGGTTAAGCGTGATCCGCGTGGCCGTGACTATTACTGGCTGGGAGGCAATCAATTGGGATTTGTCCGTCAAACAGAGTGTGATTGTGGCGCGATTGCCGATGGCTATGTTTCTGTGACACCGCTTCACCTTGACCTTACCAATTATCAATCCGTTAAACAGTTGTCGAACTGGGATCTTTGTCTCCTGTAGTCGTATTTACTGCCTTAAGAAAAGTTATCGACATGGATTATTCAATAGCCCGTCGCCGCATGATCTCACAACATGTTGTGGCACGCGGAGTCCAAGATCAGAACGTTATCAGTGTCATGGAACAGATTCCTCGGCATCTGTTTGTCGAAGAAGCATTGCAAAGTCAGGCTTACACAGACTATGCACTGCCGATCGGTGACAAACAGACCATCTCGCAGCCCTATATGGTTGCAGTGATGAGCGAAGCGTTGCAGCTCAAAGGCGGTGAACGGGTGTTGGAGGTTGGCACCGGTTCCGGTTATCAGGCCGCAGTGCTGTCTAAGCTGGTGGCCCATGTCTACAGCGTTGAGCGTATTGCCAACCTCGCGCGGCGGGCTCGGCGTATTCTCGACCAGATTGGCTGCTCCAATGTTCATATCCGGGTGAGTGACGGCACCAGTGGCTGGTCCGACCAAGCCCCGTTTGATGGCATTATCGTTACCGCCGGTGCACCACAGGTGCCAGACTGCTATCGTGAGCAACTCGCTATCGGTGGCCGGTTGGTTATCCCTGTCGGTGGCGCCGACTACCAAGTACTTAAACGGATCACTCGTATTGAAGAGGATCGCTACGACGAGGAAGATCTGCTTGAATGTCGTTTTGTTCCTTTGATCGGCCAGCATGGTTGGAGTCGCTGATTTTGACACGCCATTTCCGTCGTCTCTATGCCTGGGTACTCCATTGGGCCGATTCCCGTTACGCCGTTATGGCCCTTTTTTTGCTCGCTGTAGCAGAATCCTCGTTCTTTCCCATCCCGCCGGACGTTTTGCTGTTGGCATTATGTCTGTCCGTTCCTCTATCCTCGTTTCGCTATGCGCTGTTATGCACCGCCGGCTCCATTGTCGGCGGAATGCTCGGTTATATGATCGGCTATGGTTTTTGGCAATGGACAGCGGAGTTCTTTTTCCGCTGGATTCCAGGTTTTACCCCGCCGGTCTTTGCCCATATGCAGGAGCTGTTTCACCAGTATGATTTCTGGTTTGTTTTTTTAGCCGGTTTCACCCCCATTCCCTACAAGATTATCACCATCGGCGCCGGGGTTTTTCATCTCAATTTCGTCATCTTTATTATTGCATCATTGGTCAGTCGAGGATTACGCTTCACATTGATTGCCGCCATGGTTTACCGTTATGGCGATGTGGCCCGCGTCTACATTGATCAAAATTTCAATAAGCTCACAATTGTCTTTGCTGTTTTGCTCGTTGGTGGGTTTGTCGCTATCCGTTATTTGATGTAGATATTCCGAATAATCCTTATTGGGAAAATGGAATCTGATGCGTCTTTTTTGTCTCATGCTGTTCACACTCTGGTTTGTTTCGGGTTGTTCCCCGCCCGGAGTTCGCCATATTGTGCAACCGGGGCAGACGTTATATCGGATCAGCAAAACATATCAGGTACCGGCAGAGAAGATCATTGCCTATAATCATATAAAAAATCCGGCGCAGATTCGTGTTGGAGAAGCACTGTTGATCCCCGGAGCAACATCTACCCGCACCGTTCCAGTTGTCCCACCTGCCCAAAGAACGCTTACGGTACAAAAAAAATCAACGCGTTTGCCGCCGAAAAAAACGAAAAAAATTGTCAAATCCAAGCCTGTTGTAAAAAAAAGAACATCCTCTGTTGCGGTAAAACCACGCAAAGGAGCGCTTAACTGGCCGGTTAGAGGTAAGGTCGTCAAGTCCTTTGGCGTTAAGAATAACGTGCGAAATAAAGGGATTGAAATCGCCATCAAGGTCGGTAGCCCGGTACGCTGTGCCGGTGCCGGTCAGGTTATTTACAGTGGCTCCGGTATCAAGGGCTATGGTCATCTGGTGATTATCAAACACAGCCATGATCTTTACACTGTTTATGGCTACAATCAGGCCAACCTTGTCAAATCTGGAACCTATGTCAGTGGCGGCCAGAAGATTGCCCTGTCCGGGGTTGTCCCCAGCGGCGACTATGGCGGGCTTCACTTTGAGGTTCGACAAGGAAATAAGGCAGTGAATCCGGCTTTTTACTTGCCTTGATGCGAGCAATTCAATATTCTGTGAATTACTTTTAACTGTTTTAATCGTATAGTCGTTTTGGGGAGAATGAATATGGCGTCTGAGGGATCGACAAAGAAAAAGACCGTTAAAAAAACAAAGCGTTCTTCTGAACGTGAAGGTGCCACCGATGATGCTATCAAGTATTATCTACAGGATATCCAAAAGTCTAAACTGTTAACAGCAGAGCAGGAACGTGCCCTGGCAACATGCGTTGAATCAGGCGACGAGGCAGCAAGGGCCAAAATGATTGAATCCAACCTGCGGCTGGTTGTAAAAATTGCCAAGCGTTATATGAACCGTGGCTTGCCCTTTCTTGACCTCATTGAAGAGGGCAATATGGGCCTCATCAAAGCGGTAGAACGGTTTCAGGTGTCAAAGGAGTGTCGTTTCTCCACCTACGCGACTTGGTGGATTCGTCAATCCATAGAGCGGGCACTGGTTAACCAGAGCCGTACCATCCGTTTGCCGGTTCATGTTTCAGATAATGTCAATCGTATGCTCAAGGCGACAAAAGAGGTGCTCAAGCAACTCAACCATGAGCCCAGCGAAGAAGAGATTGCCGACGCCATGGGTGGAACCGTCCAAGAAGTTCGGCGCTTGCAACAACTGGTGAAAAAAACGTATTCTATCGAACACCCGTTGGGCGAGAACAACAACTATTCGCTCATAGATACCATCGAAGATTCATCCGTGATCAATCCAGCCGATTTGCTGGAAAATCGCGATCAGTATTCGTTTATCACCAAATGGTTGGAAAGTTTAAAAGACAATGAACGCGAGATCCTGATGTTGCGTTTCGGCCTCAATGACTGCGAACCCGAAACCCTTGATACTATCGGCAAGCGTTATGGTGTAACACGTGAACGCATTCGGCAGATCGAAGCAAAAAGTTTGGAAAAACTTCGGCGCATAATGCGCGAAGAATCCGATGAAGTCGCCTAATAATTTATTTTGGAGTATTGACGTTGGAAGAATTGAAAAATATTATTCGTGATGTCCATGATTTCCCCAAGAAGGGAATCGTCTATAAAGATATTACGACCTTGTTATCTGATGGTAAAAGTTTCCATCGCATGATCGACCTGATCGCCCATCGTTATATCGGCCAAAAAATTGATAAAATTGTCGGTGTCGAAGCGCGTGGATTTATTCTCGGTTCGGCACTCGCTTATAAATTAGGGGTTGGCATTACCCTGGTACGCAAACCGGGTAAATTGCCCTATAAAACCATTAAAAAAACCTATGATCTTGAGTACGGCACCGATACCTTGGAGATGCACGAAGATGCGTTCCTGCCCGGTGAGCAAGTGCTGATTGCCGATGACCTGCTCGCCACCGGCGGCACCGTGTCAGCTGTCGTCGAGCTGGTAGAAGAATTGGGCGCCGAAGTGGTTGAATGCGCCTTTCTGGCCGAGCTGGACTTCCTCAATGGTCGTGATCGCTTGCCCGAAGGTAAAGTGTTCAGCCTGCTCAACTTCTAAGCGAAAACCCTTGCCTTAATGGCAACGGGTACGTTATAAATATCGCCCTTGGCCCCGTAGCTCAGCTGGATAGAGCGATCGCCTCCTAAGCGATAGGCCACTGGTTCGACTCCAGTCGGGGCCGCCAATAAAATCAACCCCTTAGCTGTTAAAGCTAAGGGGTTTTTGTTTTTTTGATCCTTGATGTTGTCGCTTGACAACAGTGCCATCGGCGAGGATAGTAAAGGTTGTTTATGAAGTATTTATCATGCTTTGAGCAGTATGTCGGTTTCGACAAAATGATCCTTTATCCTTTGGGGGGAGTGCGTGAATAATCTCGAATATGCAGGTTTTTGGATCCGTACCGCAGCCACATTGATTGATACCGCATTGCTGCTTATTGTTACCATGCCACCCTTGTTGCTGATCTATGGGCAAAATTACATGCTCAGCGAAGCCTATGTGCACGGTAGCTGGGATTTGCTGTTTAGCCATGTCATGCCGGCCGTGGCCGTTATCCTGTTCTGGACGTATAAATCCGCCACCCCTGGGAAAATGGCATTCAGTCTTACCTTGGTTGATGCACAGACAGGTGGCAAGCCGTCAACCGGTCAGTTGATTGGTCGTTATTTTGCCTATCTCGCTTCGTTACTACCCTTGGGTTTTGGCTTGATCTGGGTTGGGATTGATAAGCGTAAGCAGGGATTGCATGACAAGTTGGCGGGGACGGTGGTTGTGCGGAATATGGTTAAGGAGCCGGTGCGGTTTGATGGCTAGGAGGGGAGGCATAAGTCCGTTTGTTAAACCTGACCCTATTTTTCTTTACGTGATTGAATCGCCAAGTTGCGAACTGGGAGTGGTACTGTGAATAAAATTAAGCAAAGACTTAAAGATTTCCTGTCTGGCGAGCTGGTATTAGATATGGACGAAAACACTGCAATTCTCGGCCAGTTTCAAGGGATCGTTGACGCAGGAATTGAAGCTGATGCCGACGCCATGATTGTTGCGCGTAGAATCGGCAAGCGTGTTGTTGCGGTCGGTGTTGTCGGTAAATCTTTACTACAAGGGGCGGCCTTGACGGCTTATCTCGAAAAATATTTGGCTGACGCGGATGGTTTGGATCGTCACATTACCGGCATGGTCGATTATCTTTACAAAGATCTTGTTGTGAGCAAGGCGGCGAACCTGATGTTGAGATCCGGTGATCTACGTTGGAGATCTTTTGTGCCAGTGAAAAACATTGATGAGGTGTTGTCAGCGGCGACCACTGTTAACTGATTTTTGCAACAGTGTCTTACTTGTAAAAGCTCCGATTGTGAAGAGGGTCAGAGTATGTAAAGCATTTTGTGTAAATGTTTTTTCTAATAAATTGGCATTCTGTCTTCAAACATGATGGAAAAACGATTCATAGCAGCTTTCCAATCTCTTATCGGTCTAGTCCATCTTTTAGCGATGTTATTCAGTGCCAAATAAAGCAACTTAAACATGGCGTCATCGTTGGGAAATGAACCTCGGTTTTTTGTTACTTTACGCAACGACATATTCAATGATTCAATCGCATTTGTCGTGTAAATAACTTTACGAATTTCTGCCGGATATGCGAAAAACAGGGTAATTCGCTCCCAGTTCCTGCGCCAGATCTGACTGATTGAAGGATGTGTTTTATCCCATTTTTCTTCAAATTCACTTAAGTATGATGGTCTCGCAAAATCCTCAAAACAGCTAACATGTCGAATTAACTACAAGAAATCAGCTTTTCAACTTCCATCCATTGTGTCTTACGTGCTAAGATAGTCAAGTAAATCAATGCTTTGCTTGGAGTATTCATGATTCACGTCAAAGACCACAAACAGATGGACATGTTCAATCCCTTTGAACACT
>JAGGYC010000021.1 GCA_021162745.1 Desulfuromonas sp.
AATCACCACATCCCCAGCCTTAACCTGATCGGCGAGAATTCCGTGAATCGCTTCGTCCTGACTTTCAAAAATACACGCTGGACCACTGAAAACCAGATTCGAGTCATCAACACCAGCGGTTTTAACAATACTCCCTTCCGGAGCCAGATTACCGTAGAGAACAGCTAAACCGCCATCGGTACTATAGGCATGTTCCATGGCACGGATGCAGCCGTTTTCGCGATCAAGATCAAGACTCTCCCATAGACTCTGCTGGGCAAAGGCTTCCAAGCAGTGCTTGCGCCCCGGAGCGGCAAGGTAGCGGTGCTCAGCCTGAGTGGATTTTGTCGTCACCACATCCCATTGGCCAATCGCTGCCCCCATGGTGGAAGAATGTACCGTCGGTGGCTGGCGATGAATCAAGCCGCCACGATCAAGTTCGGCAAGAATACCAAACACCCCACCCGCGCGATGAACATCTTCCATGTGGTAATCCTGAACAGCCGGTGCAACCTTACACAAATTTGGAGTATTCAAAGAAAGGCGATTGATATCCTCCATGGTGAAATCAACCTCAGCTTCACGCGCTACACCCAAAAGGTGGAGAACGGTATTGGTCGATCCGCCCATGGCGATATCAAGACGCATCGCATTTTCAAACGCTTCTTTGGTGGCGATCGAACGTGGCAGGACGTTTTCGTCACCCTCCCCATACCAGGAGTTCGTCAACTCGACGATACGCTGGGCCGCTTCAACAAATAGTTCTTTGCGGAAGGCATGGGTTGCCAGCAGACTACCATTGCCCGGCAAACTCATCCCCAAAGCCTCAGTCAGGCAATTCATGGAGTTGGCCGTAAACATCCCCGAACAGGAACCACAGGTCGGACATGAGTTCCCTTCATAGACGGCCACATCTTCATCGCTGATGGTCGGATCCGCCGCAGCCACCATGGCATCGACCAGATCGAGGGCCACATCCTTACCTCCAATCCGAGCATGACCGGCTTCCATCGGCCCACCAGTAACAAAAATTGTCGGTATATTCAGACGCATAGACGCCATCAACATTCCAGGAGTCACTTTGTCACAGTTAGAAATACACACCAATGCATCCACGCAATGCGCGTTGGCCATATACTCAACGGTATCGGCAATCAATTCTCGTGATGGCAGGCTGTACAACATGCCATCATGACCCATGGCAATACCGTCACAAATCGCCATGGTATTGAATTCTTTTGCCAGCCCGCCATTTTTCTCTATTTCGTCGACAACCAGTTGCCCTAAATCTTTTAGATGGACATGGCCGGGAACAAACTGAGTAAATGAATTGACAACGGCGACAATCGGCTTGCCAAAATCATCGGGCTTGACTCCCGTCGCTTGCCACAGGGCGCGAGCGCCAGCCATATTTCTTCCTTGAACTGATTTTGCTGAACGATACTTAGGCATAATTCTCCACCACACTCATGTGTCATTTAACTAAAAATTAATGGTATTTTGCTGGAAGTATTGCAAGAACAAACAAAAGTTTTCTGATAACAAACAGCATTATAATGTACAAAAAGGGTTTGAGAAAATCTCAAACCCTTTTTTATTTATTCAATGTTAGACCGACAAAGGGTCTACGGTCTACCTGTTCTTATGATCTGCTCCATTTCATCTTTGCCAGCCAATTTCATCTTTTGGATTTTCTTACGCTCAACCTTCTGCTCCGGAGACAGAAAAGAGCTGCCATCCATTTGATTTAACTGCTTTTCAAGCAGTTGATGTTCTTCGTAAAGCTTACGAAACCGGGGATCACCGGCAAACAGTTCCTCCACAACATCCTGGCCTACTTCCATAGAGCACCTCCTGTAAAAGAGTCACAAAGTTTACACCATAAAACCTACAGTAACCAAAGCTTTCCCCCTTGTCAACACGCAGTCGCTATGAGTAGAAGCTAGGAAGATGAGGAGGAGGATGCTTGTATTTCAGCATCTGAGGGTCGAACATAGACTGGCTTAAGCTGAAAAAGATCAACAGGCTCAATGCCGTCCCCCAGATAATCGACAAGCAGTCCAACAGCGCCCGCACGGGGCATTGAATTTAATGGGCCGGCAAACATCACATTATCCCCCAGAGCTTGCTGAAATTGATCCGCATAAAGAGTCGCACCATTACCAACAAACAGAGTTTTTTCTTCAACTTCATCGATAAGCGTTTGCGCAGAGATAACCCGTTCGGCACCCGTAGAGATAAGACGATCCCCTTGCCATAGATAACGAGCAGCATAGACCTGTTTTTTCCGGGCATCGATCAGAGCATAGACAGGCAACGGCGACTGACCATTTGAAAAAGCGACCGCTTGCAGGGAAGACACGGGATACACGGAAAGGCCAAGAGCCAAGGCCAAACCCTGAACCGTTGCAATTCCAACTCGCAACCCCGTAAAAGAACCAGGCCCAGCAACAACAGCCATGGCGTCAAGATCGCGACATGTGCTACCGATCTCAGACAACAGTAAATCAATATAACGTAACAGATAATCTGAATGGCTTGTCTTATCCTCGTTGAGACAGATTTCGGCAAGTACTGATGTGCCGCGAGTCAATGCCACGCTGCCACACGGGGTCGAGCTATCGAGACTGAGAAGTAATGGGCTTGATGGGCTCATCCGTTTCCTCCAAAGAAAATTCGCACGATATCATTGTAAAAAGCCAAACCCATCAACATCAGCAACAAGGTCAGGCCCAGTTGTTGCATCATCTCACGGGCGCGCAGTGACAAAGGGCGACGCCAGATTAATTCGATAAAATTAAAAAAAAGATGCCCGCCATCCAACACCGGAATAGGCAATAAATTCAGAATACCCAGTTGAATACTCAAAAATGACAACACCGTGAGAATCGTACTGAAATCTGTCTGAACGGCCTGCCCGGCAATCTGCATGACCATAATCGGCCCACCAATATTGTTGGCGGGAACATGACCTGCAACCATCTTACGTAAGAACATCAGCGTCAATTCAACCAACTCAATCGTGCGCTGTTTTCCTATCTGGACGGCTTCACTAAAGCCATATTTCTTTTGCTCCAATATCTGCTTTGGAGTAATACCAATCAACCAGAGGTCATTTTCTTCATTGCGTTTCGGGGCAATGTCGAAGTTCAGTGATCTCCCTGCCCTTTCAACAGTAAACATCATCGTTTCGCCCGATGACTGTTGGATAACGGCATGAAGTTCATACCAGGAACCGATTGAAATATCACCTATTTTCGTAATCCGATCGCCAATTTGCAGGCCAGAGGACTCGGCAGGCATCCCATCGCTCAATGAGCCGACAATTGCAGCTTGTCGTGGCATCATGCCAAGAGATTGCAGACCTTGGAGACTGCCATTGTCGGCAGGCAAATCAAGGTTCAATGCTTCGCCATTGCGAACAATCTGGAACTGAAGATCATTACCGACAAGCGGAATCAATGTTTTGTCTGTAGTGGTCCAACTTTCAACGCCTGCACCATTGAGTTGAACAATGCAATCACCAGACAAAAAACCCGCTTTTTCTGCTTCAGAATCAGGCAGTACATAGCCAATACAGGGAGGATCGTCAAGAAAGGTTGGCACATTGACACCAACCATATAGGCTAGAGGCAACAAGACAAACGGCAATATCAGATTCATGATTGGACCAGCAGCAACAATAGCCATCCGGCGCGGCAAAGATTTTTCGGCGAATGAGTGCTGTTTATCTTCAGCAGACAGAGGAGCATCGTCCTGATCGACCCCTTCCCCCAACATCTGGACATAACCACCCAGCGGAATCAGACAAATCAGGTACTCAGTCTCTCCCCACTGCTTGCCGATAAGGCGGGGGCCGAAGCCAAGAGAAAATTTCAGAACTTTGACACCGGTAAGTTTAGCCACAAAGAAATGACCAAACTCATGAATAAACACAAGAATTCCTAGCATTAAAATGCCCGAAAGAACCGTAAGCATATTTCCTCCTGTCAGCTATTCCTGGCAATCTGCTCTTGGGTTTTAATGCGCGCCTGATGATCATAGGCTAAAACATCATCAACACTTTCCACCCGTTCGACAACATGCTGCTCCAGAACCTGACGTATGATCTTTGCAATATCGAGAAATTGAATCTTTTGCTTCAAAAAACTATCAACAACCACTTCGTTTGCCGCATTCAGGACAATCGGCGCTGAACCTCCCGCCTGTAATGCATCATAGGCGAGTTGAAGACAGGGGAACTTTTGCATATCGGGACGACTGAACGTTAAAGATCCGGCGGTGCAAAGGTCCAAAGGCGATAATGACAAAGGTATTCGCTCCGGCCAGGCTAATGCGTAAGCGATGGGTGTTTTCATATCCGGCACCCCCAACTGTGCCACAACCGAACCATCTACGTATTCAACCATTGAATGAACAATACTCTGTGGATGAACATGAACGTCTATCTGTTTCGCAGGCACCTGAAACAACCAATAGGCCTCAATCACTTCAAGCCCTTTGTTCATCATCGTCGCCGAATCGATGGTTATCTTATCCCCCATCGCCCAATTGGGGTGAGCAAGAGCTTGTTCGAGGGTGACGTGACGCAATTGCTCTAGCGAATGTTCCCTGAAGGGACCACCGGATGCTGTCAAAATCAACTTACGCACATCCTGAGGACGGTGGCCGGACAATGACTGATAAATCGCCGAATGCTCGCTGTCCACAGGTAAAAGTTGCACTCCGGCTTGTTTAACCGCATCCATCACCAGAGCACCTGCCGTCACCAACGTTTCCTTATTGGCCAGGGCGATATCTTTTCCGGACTTAATTGCAGCCAGCGTTGGAACCAGTCCAGCGGCACCGACGATGGCCGAAACGACCATTGACACAACAGGATGGGTAGCACAACCGATTGCACCCTCAACGCCCGCGACAATCTCGACATCATATCCAGACAACAGCTGTTGTAACGCTGGGACATCCTGAGGATCAGCAATAGAGACAATTTCGGGCTTAAACCGGCGGACCTGACGAGCAAGTAGATCGAGACAGCGCCCTGCACTCAGAGCGACAACCCGATAGCGATCAGGAAACTGTGAAATAATTTCGAGAGTACTGACACCGATCGAGCCCGTTGACCCGAGGATACTGATATTCTTCATGACGATTGCAATCCTCTAAAACCAGACCAGATAGAGATAAACACCCGGAAAAGCAAAGAGCAGACTGTCGAGACGATCCAACATCCCACCATGACCAGGAAAAATTGTCCCCGAGTCCTTAGTGTCAGCGTTACGCTTAATCATCGACTCAAAGAGGTCACCCAGTTGTCCCAAAATACCAACAACAACACCAACAACACAGGCAACACTCAACGATGTATCAGCAATGAGCCAGGGACAGATGAGTACCGCACTCATGACACTGCCAACAAAACCGCCAACGGCTCCTTCGATACTTTTTTTCGGACTAATTGCCGGATAAAGGCGATGTTTCCCAAGCGCTGTACCAACAAAATACGCTGCAGAATCACAGACCATCGTCATGATCAACACCATCAGCACCCAATAGCGTCCATGGTCCAGCCCGTGCAATTGAACAAAAAAACTGATCAACAGGGGAATGTACAACCACGCCATGAGTAAAATCGCGAGTTCACCGATGACAATATGGATATCTCTAAATCGAGCTAGAAACAACAATGAGAAAAGAATGAAAAAAAGACCCAGCGCATTCGTTCCATATTGAGGAGCATGACTGAAACATACCAACAGAACAACACCGGCCCCAACACCGGAATATTTTTCAATCTGCCGGGAAACAGGAAGCAACATGCTGTAAAATTCCCACAGAGCAATGGCAGCCACCACACAACTGGCAGCTAAAAACCAAGGCGTCTCAACACCCAGTATTAAAAACAAAACAACCGGCAGGGCAACAAAAGCTGTAATAATCCGTTGTTTAATGGTCTTTCTCCTTAAGCTGAACCTCTAGATTCCGGTCAAACTTCGCAAGAAAGTAAAACCGTCTGATCGATTCATATTTACGCAAATTTCAGACGAATGGAAGAGCTATGCGCTGTCAATTTCCAAAAATCTGATCTAGAAAAGCCAATTTTCGTTACAATCCTTAACGCTCGGTAAAACCCTGCAACTCAAGAGGAAATTGCGCCAAACCGACGACAGCGCGTAGCATAGTCGTCCAATGCCAGTTGAAGCTGTTGGGCATCAAAATCAGGCCAGAAGCACGGGCAAAAATAGAGTTCTGTATAAGCGAGCTGCCAGAGCAGAAAATTACTGATCCGCATTTCTCCACTGGTTCGGATCAGTAAATCAGGATCTGGAATTCCAGCAGTGTCCAGATAACCAGAAAATAGCTGTTCGGAAATCTGTCCCTTTTTCAGCTTACCGCAATCAAGATCTGCAGCAACCGCTGTAATGGCACGTAATATTTCATCACGCGAACCATACGACAGCGCAAGGGTCAAGGTCAGACCAGCATGATCTGCCGTACTATCGATGGTTTGCATCAATAACGCTCTGATCTGCTGTGGTAATTTTTCAAGATCACCGATCACCCGGAAGCGTATTTGCTGCTCTTCCATCAGTGGCAATTCGGTACTCAGATAATGACCGAGCAGAGTCATTAACGACTCAACTTCAACATCAGGTCGTTGCCAGTTCTCAGAACTAAAAGCATACAGGGTCAGAAATCGCACCCCCAATGCAGAACATTGTTCGACAACTTTACGCACCGTTTTCACACCTTGCTGATGTCCAGCAATACGCGGCAGCCCTTTTTCTTGAGCCCAACGCCCATTACCATCCATTATTATGGCAATATGCTTCGGTAAAACCATTTCCAATACCCTCATTTCACTCATTTTCAAGACGAAGTTGAAAATTTACCACGAACGACACTGAGGAGCAATAGAGCTCAAAGGGTCAATGCACAGAAAATGAACTAAAAAAGGGGACTCCAAAACAGAGTCCCCTTTCATTATCTTAATAAAAACAGGCGCCAATCAAACTTCCATCAATTCCTGCTCTTTATCTGCGACGATAGTGTCACATTTTTTCACATATTTATCGGTAAGATCCTGTGTATCCTTCTCACCACGTTTGAGATCATCTTCGGTGATCTCTTTATCTTTTTCCAACTTCTTGACAGCCTCATTCGCATCACGGCGGGCGCTACGAATACTGATCTTGGCATCTTCACTTTTTGTCCGCACCAGCTTAACCATCTCTTTACGACGATCTTCCGTCAGCGACGGGATGTTGATACGGATCAGCTCACCATCCGAAGAGGGCGTCAGACCCAAATCAGACTTATAAATAGCCTTTTCAATTTCCGGCAACAGGTTTTTTTCCCACGGTTGGACGGTTATCATCCGTGCTTCCGGCACCCCCAAGGTAGCAACCTGACTCAACGGCGTCGGTGTGCCATAATAATCGACGCATACTTCATCAAGCAGTGTCACCGAGGCACGACCGGTTCTCACCCGCTGCATTTCGCGCTTCAATGCGTCAATCGCCTTATCCATCGAAGTACGTGCTTTGTCCAGTACATCCTGAATCATCACTTATTCTCCTTTGACGATGGTACCAATTTCTTCACCAAGCACAACCCTCTTGATATTTCCAGGCTGTGTCAGATTAAAGACTAAAATAGGCAGATCATTGTCCATACACAGTGATGTCGCTGTTGCATCCATCACCTGCAACCCTTTTTGCAACACTTGGATATAGGTCAAAGAGTCAAATTTTACCGCAGTAGGATCTTTGGCAGGATCAGCATTGTAAACACCATCGACCTTGGTTGCCTTAAGGATTACTTCGGCACCAATTTCCATGGCCCTCAAACTGGCTGCGGTATCCGTCGTAAAGTAAGGATTACCGGTTCCTGCCGCAAAGATGACGACCCGCCCTTTTTCCAGATGACGTACGGCACGACGACGAATATAGGGTTCGGCAATCTCACGCATCTCAATGGCAGACTGCACCCGGGTCTTAACGCCCTCTTTCTCCAGCGCGTCCTGCAACGCCAGACTGTTCATCACCGTGGCCAGCATCCCCATATAATCGGCACTGGCACGATCCATCCCGGCAGATGAGGCAGCGAGCCCACGAAAGATATTGCCGCCGCCAATCACCAACGACACTTGGACACCGAGATTGACAACTTCACGGATTTCACCAGCAATACCTGAAAGAATCTCTGGATCAATACCATAGCCGTTTTTCCCAGCGAGTGCTTCCCCACTGAGCTTCAGCAATATTTTCTGATACTTGGGCTCTAAATCTGACATTAATCCACCTGTCCCCGTCAAAAACTATTTAGTAAGTGCTGCAACCTCGGCAGCAAAGTCATCAGCACGCTTTTCAATGCCTTCACCCAACTGATAACGCTCATAACCTGCCAAGGTTACTTCAGCTCCAATTTCTTTACCTAAAGCTGCGAGTACCTTGTTAATCTTTTGATCCGGGTCGATAACAAAGGCTTGCTCAAGCAGGCAGATTTCACCAAAGAACTTATTGATCTGACCACCGATGATCTTCTCAATGATGTTGTCCGGCTTGCCACTCTCTTGAGCCTTGACACGCATGATCTCTTTCTCTTTTTCAACAACGGCAACTGGAACTTCTTCGCGGCACAGGTATTGAGGACTTGCCGCAGCAACATGCATCGCCAATTGACGAGCAGTCGCAGCAACAGCAGCATTGTCACTGTCTGTTTTCAGCTCAACCAGAACACCGATCTTGCCGCCGGCATGGATATAAGCCTCAACAACGCCACTTTCCACCTGGCAACGGGCAAAACGACGAATGTTGATATTCTCGCCGATGGTAGAAATCTGATAAGTCAACTCTTCAGCAACCGTACGACCGGTCTCAGGGAAAGCAAGCCCATTAAGTGCATCAATATCCGCCGGTGCGTTCTCAGCAACAACCTGTGCAACACCCGCAGCGAAGCCACAGAAAGCATCATTTTTAGCGACAAAATCGGTCTCGGCATTAATCTCTGCAACAACGCCGACATTGCCGGAACCCGCAGAAACAATGATACCTTCAGCAGCAATACGACCGGATTTTTTAGCGGCAGCGGACAAACCTTTTTTACGCAGAAAATCAACAGCATCATCAATATTGCCGTCAGTCTCAGTCAGTGCTTTTTTGCAATCCATCATCCCTGCGCCTGTTTTTCCACGCAGTTCTGCAACCATTGATGCGCTAATTTTAGCCATGATATGTCTCCTGTTTCAATTACGCCATCACGCATTGAAACTTTATTTAGTAATTAGTTTAACTTTTCAATAATCATTCAGTCAAAACGCGAAAAAAGCGACCAGAAAACTGGTCGCTTTCAGTCCGACTGATTATAAAACAATTAAGCTTCTGGTGCTTTTGCCTCCGGCTCGGCACCTTCGTTGTCCGCGCATGCTGCAGCTTGGTTAGCCTGAGCACCCTCAAGACTGGCATCGGCCATGCTGGATACGAACAGGCGAATAGCACGAATCGCATCGTCATTACCTGGGATAATGTGATCAATCTCATCAGGATCGCAGTTGGTATCAACAACAGCAACAACAGGAATACCCAGCTTTTTAGCTTCGCAAACCGCGATCGCCTCTTTTTTTGGATCGATAACGAACATGGCACCGGGGAGTTTAGTCATCCCTTTAATACCACCGAGGTTCTTCTCAAGTTTGATCCGCTCACGCTCAAGCTGTAAGCACTCTTTTTTGGTCAGCAACTCAAAAGTACCATCTTCAGCCATCACTTCGATCTTTTTAAGACGATCAATACTCCCTTTGATGGTTGCAAAGTTAGTCAGCATACCACCGAGCCAGCGGTTGTTTACATAGTATTGACCGGCACGCAGAGCTTCTTCACGAATGGAGTCTTGAGCCTGTTTCTTGGTTCCAACAAACAGAATGCTGTCACCACCTTCAACAACACCTTTAACAAAGCTGTATGCTGAACGGAAGTAACGAACTGTACGTTGCAGGTCAATGATGTAGATACCGTTGCGGGCACCGAAAATATAAGGCTTCATTTTCGGGTTCCAGCGCTTGGTCTGGTGACCAAAGTGAACACCAGCCTCCAGGAGTTGCTTCATGGTAATTTTGGACATGATTCTTTTCCTCTCACATTACGTGGTTTAATCCTCCGCCTTCATGATTAATCGCTTTAGCCATCCACCCCATCGGTGGACACCACGCTGTTGCGCATGAAGACGTGCGTCTTTGAACATACCGCGCTTAAATAACATAGCACCTGCACCTGCGCAAGGAAAAAACCATATACAGAAACACACAGAAGTTTACAATCCACAGTAACTGTAATACCATTCAGCGGTTATGTCATCATTACGAATTCAAACATATATTGGCCGTGAAATTGTCGTGCCGTTTTTTCTCGGCATTGTCCTGTTCACATTTGTTCTGCTGCTAAGTCGTTTGCTCAAATTGATCGAGCTAGTCGTCGACAAAGGGGTAGCAATCGGCGAAATCTTCACCCTCTTTGCCTGCCTGATGCCGTCCTTCTTTGTCATCACCATCCCACTTTCGTTTCTGTTGGCGGTAATGTTGGCATTTGGTCGCCTGTCAAGCGACAGCGAAATCGTCGCCATGCGAGCAGCAGGGATCAGTATCTACCGCATAGCGCAACCGGTTCTGTTGCTGTCGCTACTGGTCTGCGCTGTAACCGCAGCCCTGACCCTCTACGCGGAACCTCTCGGTCGCGTACAACTCAAACAGCGCCTGATCGACATTGCCTACAGCAAGGCTGCCGTCGCCATTCAACCACAAATATTCAATGAAGAATTTGACGGACTGGTGATGTATGCAAATCAGGTCGATAGCCAGTCCAATACCATGACCGGTGTTTTTATCTCCGATGAACGGATGGGACAGACCCCTTCGGTGATTCTGGCCGAACGGGGCGAAATCCGTTCCGATCACCGCAATGGCAACCTGTTGATGCATCTACGCCGGGGAGCAATCCATCGCAGCGTTGAACGCTCAGGAAAAATGTCATATCAGGTCGTCCACTTTGAAGATTACGATGTCAACCTGACGCTGAACACATCAAAGCAGAAAACTCCGGTAAAAGCCCTGAAGGCAAGTGAGATGAGCACATCAGCACTGCGGGCTCAGCATCAGGACATCACAGCGGCAAAACAACGGGAACTGGACGTCGAGTTCATGGAAAGACTAGTACTGCCCGCCTCTCCCCTGTTGTTTGCCCTGCTGGCCATTCCGTTAGGAATCAGATCCCACCGCACACCTAAAGGCGGTGGTTTCGCCGTGGCACTGCTGGTGTTCCTCCTTTACTACCTCGGCATGTCAATCAGCAAAACAATGGTGATCGAAAATGACTGGCCACTGACCGTCAGCCTGCTGGGACCAACAACCTTGTTCCTTGGCATCGGAATCACCCTGTTGGTTCACGCCGCCAAGGAACAGCCGTTCCTGGTAAGCACTCTGCTCAGGAATCTGATCGACACACTGTTATCAACATTAAGCCAGAAAAGATAAAATATCGTGACTATTCTTCAGCGTTATCTGTTAACAACGTTTGGTAAAATCACCGGGCTCGCCCTGGCGGCTTTTACAGGGATCTACTTGCTGGTGGATTTCTTCGAAAAAGTCGATGATTTTCTTGAACACCAAGCTCAAGCCTCTCTCTATGTGAGCTATTTTGTCTGCAAAACCCCGCTGATCATTTCCCAAGTTCTCCCCTTAACTATTCTGATGGGGGTCTTTTTAACCCTCGGCGGTTTCACCAAGACCAACGAGCTTACGGCGATGCGCGCAGGGGGGATCGGACTGTCACGAATCATCACCCCCTTTCTCATCGTTGCCACCCTGCTCACCGCAGTGAACTTTACCTTCAACGAATATCTGGTGCCGGCGGGAACCCAGAAAGCCAATCACATCCTGCACACCGAGGTTAAAGGCAAAGCTGAAAAACTGGCAAAGCGTGACAATTTATGGTTCCGAGACCAGACAGCGCTGTATCATGTCAAACTGGCCATTCCCGAAACCGGCCAGCTGCGCGGTGTCTCCATCTACCAGCTAGACGAGAAACTGCGGCTGCAATCGCGCATTGAAGCGAATAAATTGATTTTCAATGATGATCAGTGGCAGGCAAAAAATGCCGTGGTTCGCAACTTCGATTTGGACAGCAGTCAACTGACAAAACAATATCACGTTGATGCCATCCCCCTCGCCCTGAATAAAACCCCTGACGACTTCGGGTCGGTCACCGGTAAAAATGAAGAATTGAATTTCAGCCAGCTGCGTCGTCTCAGTCAGACATTACAACGCGAAGGCTTGGACGCCACCCGCTACCGGGTCGATATGCATTCCCGTCTGGCTTCCCCCTTCGCCTGTCTGATCATGGCCTTTCTCGCCATCCCCTTTGCCCTGCAAAAAAGCCGCAACGTCAATCTGGCCCTGGGTATTTCGGTCAGCGTCCTGATCGGCATCTCGTTCTTCATCGTCCAATCGACCCTGATTGCCCTCGGTTATTCAGCCGTTCTACCGCCGCTAATTGCCGCCTGGGCCGCCAATATCATCTTCGGCCTGCTCGGGGTGTTTCTCATCCTGTCGACCCGCGATTAGATCGCATCTATCCCATACAAGACAAAACACCCTGCTGTTCATTCACAAGCGGTGTGTTTTGATTTCGACCAATCCACTTGTCACTCCTGTCCCGTCCATGCCATTAGCGCCCCCGCCACTGCTCAACAACACGCTTTCTCAAATAAAAACAAACAATCAATAAGCAAACATCCGGGCCAGGTTTGGCTAATCAGTATTTTCACGATATAATTGAATAATGCAAACTCAACGAGTAGATACTTTAATCATAGGCGGCGGCATCAGCGGGCTGTCTGCGGCCAGAC
>JAGGYC010000074.1 GCA_021162745.1 Desulfuromonas sp.
CTCAGGGCCGAAGACCGCCTCGATGACGGTACCCCTATCTGTCTGGAACTGTCTATTGACAATGCGGGGCAGGCCTGTTTCGATTTTACCGCCAGTGGCCAGCAGCAGTGGGGGAACCTCAATGCGCCACCGGCGGTCACCTGGTCGGCCATCCTCTATGCCCTGCGCTGCCTGGTCAACGAGCCGATCCCTCTCAATCAGGGCTGTCTGCGTCCGGTTACCCTGCGCCTTGCCGAGGGCTCAATCCTTGCTCCCCATGATCAGGCCGCTGTTGTCGGCGGCAATGTGCTGACCTCGCAACGGCTGGTGGACGTGATTTTTAAAGCGTTTGGTTGTGTGGCGGCATCTCAGGGTTGTATGAATAATTTTACCTTTGGTGACGACCGGTTTGGTTATTACGAAACCATTGGCGGTGGTGCCGGGGCCGGACCGGGGTGGCACGGCTGTTCCGGCGTTCATACCCATATGACCAACACCCGGATCACCGATCCGGAAATCCTTGAAAGTCGCTATCCTGTTCTGGTGCGTCAATTTGCCCTGCGTCGTGGTTCCGGTGGCTGTGGACAGTTTTGTGGTGGCAATGGCTTGATCCGCGAACTGGAGTTTCTGGCGCCATTGCACATGGGGATTCTCTCGGAGCGGCGGGTATTTGCCCCCTATGGCCTGGCTGGTGGTGATGCCGGGCGCTGTGGCCATAATCAGCTGCAGCGGGTCGATGGGGTGGTGGTGAATCTCGGTGGCAAAAATTCGCTGGCTGTCTACCCCGGCGACAGTGTCCGCATTGAGACCCCCGGTGGGGGTGGTTATGGAAAAAATGATGATTGCATCTTAGCCTCTGCTATGATGATGCAGCCGGTCGGCAACGACCCTTTGGCATAACAACGGGAACCAAAATTATGCGTCATGACAAAAGTCTTTTTGAACGCGTTCGTGAAAATGAGCAGCAGGCGGAGAAGTTTTATCAGGTTGAGCTGAAAATTCTCGCTACCCTCAATTTTGCGGACTTCTTTGAAACGCTGCTGGCAGAGATCTCCCAGGTGTTTGAGGTGCCGTTTGTCTGGTTTTCGTTGATTGCGGATACCGAGCTGGCCAGCCTGTTACAGGAAAAACAGCGCAGCGCTAGCAAGGACGCCCGAATTAATCTGGTCGATCGCCATCAATTGCAGCAGTTTATTGGTTATGATGGTAACGAAGACGACGATGGACAAGGGGGGGAAGTGTTGCTGGTGAATGAGAATATCCAGCGCTATTTACCGCTACTGCCCCGAGATCAATACTATGCAGTGCGCTCTATCGCTCTGACCCCCATTTTTCTTGACGGTGAGTTGATAGGCACCCTTAATCAGGCCGATGTCGATCCGCAGCGTTTCGCGCCGGGGCTGTGTACTATGTTGCTGGAACGGCTGGCACTGAAATTGTCGATCTGTGTCTCCAATGTGACTGCCCACGAAAAACTGCAATGTCTGGCGTTCCTCGATCCATTGACGGGATTGTTTAACCGCCGGGTGATGGAACAGACCCTGGATCGGGAATTTCATCGGGCTCAGCGCTATGCGGCCCCTCTGTCGCTGGTGTTTATCGATCTCAATGATTTTAAGAAGGTTAACGATACCCATGGTCACCATGTCGGCGACCTGCTGTTGCAGCATATAGCCGATCAGTTGAGGGCTCTCAGTCGTGTCTGCGATCTGGTGGCACGATTTGCCGGTGATGAATTTATCCTTATCTTGCCTCAGACCGATAAATCGCAAGCCTTGACGTTGATGCAACGAATGCAGAAAGATCTACAGCGGGTGCCATTGGCCCATGCCGATACCCTGTTGCCCATTGCACTGAGTTATGGCATTGCTTCATTGCCGGATACTGAGGTACTATCCCCGCAGCAGCTGGTCAAAAAAGCGGATCAGGAACTTTATACCCACAAGCGACGTAACAAGGTTCGTGCTGTTGCGTCTTTTAAGTGAAGGTTTGATTGCCGATGCACATTAAAACTACGAGTTTTGTCAAGAGTGCGACCAAGCCCGCGAACTATCCCGAATCGTCCCTGCCCGAGGTGGCTTTTGCCGGTCGCAGTAATGTGGGCAAGAGTTCGTTACTCAATGTGATGGTTCAGCGTAAAAGTCTGGTGCGGACATCGTCGACACCGGGGCGGACTCAACTGATCAATTTCTTCGATCTCAATGAGGAACTGTTGCTGGTTGATTTGCCTGGCTATGGTTTTGCCAAGGTGCCGATGTCGGTTAAAAAGCAGTGGGGGCCGATGATCCGCACCTATCTGCAGAGCCGGGAAAATTTGCGGGCCGTGGTGATGTTGTTTGATATCCGCCGCGTACCGCGCGATGAGGATCTGCAGATGCTCGACTGGCTTGAAGAGTATGGGGTGCCGACAATTCCGGTTATTACCAAGGCGGATAAGATTAGCCGCAATCGTCGCAAACAACAGATTAAGCCGATTCTTGAGGCCACGGGCTTGCCCGAGGATGCTTTTACGCTATTTTCTGCTTTGAGTAAAGAGGGTCGTGATGAGATCTGGGAGCGGGTAGAAATGGCTCTGGACGATGCGACACCGCTTGACGATGAGGACTGAACTGGTTAGCCTGGTTAGGGTTGTTAATAAGTAAGGAAGGGTAGATTATATGGGCGTCGTGTATGTCGTCGGAGCAGGTATTGAGGGGCAGGAGGGGTTTAGTGCGCGAGCCCTAAGTCTGGTGCGTCGGGCGCAGGTGATCTATGGTGCACAACGTCTGCTGGCGTTGTTCCCGGATCTGACTGCGGAAAAAATTGAACTCAGTGGTTATGATGATCTGTCGCAGCTGATTCAGGATCATGAAGGGTCGGTCGTCGTTTTAACTTCCGGCGATCCTCTGTTCTTCAGTATCGGCCGCAACCTGTTACGCAATCTTCCCAAGGAACGGTTGGAGTTTATCCCCAATGTCAGCTCGGTTCAGTTTGCGTTTGCCCGCATCAAGGAACCCTGGGATGACGCTGTCTTTATTTCCACTGAAAATCGCAGTATGGCCGATGTTGTCGATCGCATTGTCGCCAACGATAAGGCCGCCATCCTCACCGACGCGCGTCACACCCCAGCGGCGATTGCCGAGGAATTACAACGGCGTGGTCGCGATGGTTATACCGCTTATTTGTGCGAAAATCTCGGCAGCGCGGCTGAACGGATTGTTAAAACAACCGTGCAGCAGCTACCCGATACCGAAGCGGCTGAGCTGAATGTGCTGATCCTGATCAAGAGTTATGATGGTTGTTCTCAGAATTTTCAGCCGACGCTGGGCATTGCCGACAGTGAATTTCTGGCGCTAAAAAAACAGATCACCACCGAGGAGGTACGGGTCGTAGCGCTGGCCAAGCTTCAGCTGCGTCATGATATGACGTTATGGGATATCGGTGCCGGCAGCGGCTCCGTCAGTATCGAGGCGGACTTTCTCCTGCCCAACGGGCGGATTTATGCTATCGAAAGAAATGTTGAATACCTCAAATTTCTGCGAAAAAACCTGAACAAGTTTCAGTCCCGTAATGTCCGGGTGGTTGCAGGGGAGGCCCCCTGTTGTCTGGAGGAGATCCCCGATCCCGACCGGGTGTTTATCGGTGGCTCCGGCGGCAACCTCTGGGAGATACTGGAGGCCGTTGATGCTCGTCTCAGGGCTGATGGACGGGTTGTCCTTACGGCTGTTACTCTGGATACATTGGTTGCTTCCAGCGATTTTTTTGAGAATTCGGGCTACTACGTTGAGGTGACAACGCTCAATGTGGCTCGTACCAGTAACAGTACCGATTACAAGGTATTCGAGGCGCATAACCCTGTGTATATTATTGTAGCGACGAAAGATCGGGATTAACGCTGTCCCCCCCACGATAAAGCGATCAAGGAGTAGTAGTATGGAGATGGAAGAACGGCGACGCGATAAACGGTACGATACCCTGAATTTTGTACACTTAACCCAACGTGATGCCGGTGACACTGTCTTGGACTGTATGGGACGCACCCTTGATGCCAGCCTGCGTGGATTGCTCCTGGAGGTGCATTTGCCCCTGGCGATCGGTCAACAGCTATCCCTGAGTCTCGGCACGGAAGAAGATATTATTGAACTGAGTGGCGAAGTGGTGCACTGCGGCGAGAGTGATGACGACATGTACAGTGCCGGGATCGAATTCGGGTCTCTGAACGCACAGCAGGAAGAAGCACTGGGTGCTTATCTGAACGCGTTTGTCGAGATGAAGTCCTCATCCTGACTAGCCAGAATTTCTCACAAGTAATCTGCTGCGAAGCCGGTAAGCACCATGTCTGCTGCGTTATGCTTGAAAAACATTCTCGACTGATTGCAAGTATGCCTGCGAGTGTTTTCCCGCGCGTGCCTTGCGTCCATGGTACTTTCCGCCTTCTCGCGACGATCTTTGTGAAAAATCCTGGCTAACTGATGAAACTACCTTGGGATTCTGACCAGCAACCCCTGATGCTGGCACCTATGCAGGGGCTGACCAATCGGGCCATGCGGGCTGTCCAATTTGAGATTGGGCAGCCCGATGTTATGTTTACCGAATTTGTTCGGGTCAGTCATGTGGCCCGTCAGCGGATTACGGCCAGCGATCGACGGGAAGCTCAAGCGACGATAGATCAAGTGCCGCTGGTGGTTCAGTTGATCGGACACACGCCATCGGCGCTTGCCGATGCCGCACAGATGGTTGAGCAGCAGGGCGCGAAACACATCAACCTGAATATGGGCTGCCCGTTTGGGCGTACCACCTCGGGAAAAACGGGTGGTGCCATGTTGCAGGCTCCCGAGTTGCTGCCCGAATGCCTCGACGCCGTGCGCAAGGTTGTCAACGGCAGTTTGTCGGTCAAGGTGCGAGCCGGTTACGACAATCTGGAGCAGATTTTTGATCTCCTGCCCCTCTTTGAGCAGGCGGGGATCGACTTTATCGTTTTGCATCCACGCACCGTGGTGCAAAAATATAGCGGCTATGCCGATCACCGGATTACCGCTCGGGTGGTTGAGACCACCTCATTGCCGGTGATCGCCAATGGCGATGTCGTCAGTTGTAACGATGGAGATCGGGTTCTCAAGCAGACCGGAGCAGCCGGGTTGATGCTCGGACGCGGTGCCATTGCCGATCCCTGGTTGTTCAAACGCTTGCGCGGTGATTATCCTGCCCGGTTCGATGCCGTGCAGCGGCGTTTAGAGATTTGTCAGTATCTGGAATCCCTGCAGGTGGCTTATCAACAGCTGTTTTGCGGTGAACAGCAGGTGTTGGGTAAGCTGAAAAGTGTTCTGGAATGCTTTGGTGATGCTGATCTGCAACGTTGGCTTAAAAGGCTGCGTCGTGCGCGAACATTGGCGGCGTTTTGTGCCGAACTTGCTGACTCTTGAAAATCGTGGAGGAGAGGGGGGCAAAGTGGCATTATACCACTTTGCGTTCGCGGGCTGAAATCCGGAGTTTTTTCATCAATGCCTGAAAATTAGGACGTAACATGCCGACATCTTCAGCGGCGCGGGTGATATTCCAGCTGTTACGTTTAAAGGCTTCGATGACAAAACATTTTTCCACCGGCTTGACCGCTTCTTCTCTCAGTCGCCGTTTTACCACTTTGAGTTCTTCTGTGGTGGCGGGGACATACTCTTTGTTGGCCGTTGTGGGCGGAGGCAAATCAAGGTCACCCGGCATGATGAACTCTTCAGGTGCCAGCACAATGGCTCGTTCCATTATATGTTCCAGTTCCCGCACATTTCCGGGGAAATTATACTCTTCCAGCTGGTTCATGGCTGCGGGGCTGATCCCTTTTATTTCTTTATTGATCTTATCGGCAAATTTGCGCAGGAAAAAACCGATCAGCAATGGGAGGTCAGCACTGCGCTCACGCAGGGGAGGCATATCGATGGGGATGGTGTTGAGCCGGGAATAGAGGGCTTTACGGAACTCCCCCCTGTCGGATATTTCCCGCAGTTTCTTGTTGGTGGCTGATATCAGGCGGATATCAATCGGAAGTGGTTTGGTGCTGCCGATCGGTGTTACTACACGTTCTTGAATCACCCGCAGCAGCTTGGCTTGTGAGCTCAGGCTGATGTTCGAAATCTCATCAAGAAACAGCGTGCCGCCATTGGCGACTTTGAACAGACCGTCCTTTGTCTGTGTCGCGCCGGTGAATGCCCCTTTTTCGTGTCCGAACAGTTCGTTTTCCAGCAGGTTTTCCGCCAGAACGGTACAGTCGATGGCGACAAACGGCATATCCTTGCGGGTGCTGTTTTCGTGGATGGTGCGGGCTGCCAGTTCTTTCCCTGTACCGCTTTCACCGGTAATCAGAACCGTACTGTTTGTTGGTGCAACCTGAAGAATGCGAGCATAGACTTTTTGCATAGCCTTGCTGTCGCCGACAAAATGGGGGGAACCGGGGCGTTCATTCAGCTGTGCGCCTGAGCTGCTCAAGTTCCTTATGCCGTTGGCTTTGTATTGTCTCGCAGCCTTGGTTACCAAGTCTTTAATCTGATCCGGTGTGAAAGGTTTGGGCAGGTAATCAAAGGCTCCGTTCTTAATAGCGTCAACCGCTGTTTCAATGGTAGCGCAAGCGGTGGTGATGATGACCTGAATCTCCGCCTGGAGGTCTTTGATCGACTTGAGGAGTTGAGTCCCTTCCGTTCCCGGGACATTCAAGTTGTTGATGACAATAGTGAAATTGCCATTTTTGATTTCATTAAGGGCGGTGTGGCCGCTTGTTGTGGTGATGACCTGATAGCCTTCATGCTGGAAAATCTGTTTAAGGGATTCACAGCTGGTGTCATCATCGACAACTAAAATTCGCGGCTGGGACATCTAAAAAAATTCCTTCTGTCGGGTAGATGATTGGTTCATATGAGATATATAGGATGTGGACTTTCCGTAAGATTGGAGTCTGACTTGACTTCAAAATTTACCTTCGTCGGATTGGTTTTGTCAAGTTTTGCCCATGTTCTCAGATTCACTAGATATGAGGTTCTTTGTTTAGTTAATTCTGTATTTATTTTACTGATGCTGGTTTTTCGTGTGGCTGGATAACAGCTTTGTTTTACGGATAAACAACCAGACATCGGGAGTTTGGACGTGTGAAAACTGTATACACTTTTTGTTGCAGGTGGATTTTCTTGTTTGCGAACCGTTTGAAAGTATAGTATTTTACTGGACTGTGTTTCGTTGGTATTATCTCGCTGATTGTTGATGGTTTTTTTTATCCATTTTCGCAACGTTATTTGCGGGTGGATTTTATTCATGTGATGGTTGTTGTTGGTTTAAGCTTTGAGGAAGGAGCTTTGGTACAAATGAAACGATTATGTTTAAGTACAGCATTGGTTGTCAGCTTACTGTGGGTTGTCCAACCTTGTTGGTCAATGGAAACAGAGGATTGTCTGGCCTGCCATACGGAGGCGGAAGATGTCGGTGAGGAGAACGCAATCAACGGTCAGTTGTTTGCGGTAACTGCTCATGCGGAAGAAGGGTGTACTGCCTGTCACGAAGTTGGAGATGAGCATCCCGATGATGGCCAGGAAACCGGGATGGCAGCAACTTGCGCTGATTGTCACGATGGCATTGATAGCCAATATTCGGCTTCGGCGCATAGTGCTAACGCCAGTTGTACTGAATGTCATGATGTCCATCAGGCTTTGCCGACGGCTAAAGTGTCCGGTCTGCAAATGAATGCAGTATGCAGTGTGTGCCACGACTCTGCCGATGTCGAAGAGTCACACTCCGCATGGTTGCCCGAGGCGGATCTGCATCTTCGTTCCGCAGCTTGTGTAACTTGCCACAGCTCAGCAGAAAAATTTGCTGTCAGCATGTATGTGAGTCAACGTGAAGGCAACGACAGGTATGCTGATTTTGTACAGCTTGACTATCAGCAGTTGAAGCAGTTTGCTGGTGACAAGTCGGTTGAAACACTGATTGATGCGGATCAAAACGGTGAAGTTTCAATGGATGAGATGTCAGCGTTCTACAGCAACAATGAGCGTTCCGGTCTGCGGTTGTGGGCGATGATGACTCCCGACGCTGTCGGTCATGATTTCAAGGCTATGGAGAATCGCGCTGACTGCACCTACTGTCATTCCGTCGATCCCGAAGTTATGGACAACAGCTTTATTTCACTGCCGCAACAGGATGGAACTTATAAGCTGATTCAGATGGAAAAAGGCTCTACGTTGCACCCCCTGTTCGGCACTCCCGATTTTTACATGGTGGGAGCGTCACGTAATAAGATCATGAATATTCTCGGCCTGCTTATCCTCCTCGGAGGAATGGCTTTGCCGGTTGGTCACGGAACCATGCGCTTGCTGACACGCAAGAACAGAAGAAAGGAGCACTAAAATGGAAAATAACGATAGAATTTATATGACTCCACTTCCTGTTCGGATCTGGCACTGGACGAACGCTTTTGGCATTGTCACCCTGTGTCTGACCGGGGCGCAAATTCGGTTTCCCGAACATTTCAAGCTGTTTGGTGCTTATTCCAACGCTGTTAATGTGCACCACTTGGCAGGGCTCATCGTGCTTGCCTCGTTTATCCTGTGGGTATTCTACTACGCTGTCATTGCCAAGATGATGGCCAAGTTGTATCTCCCGACGGAAAAGGATATTAAGAGCGGAATCATCAATCAGGCTCTGTATTATTTCTTCTACTACTTTACCGGTACGAAGGAAAATCCTCACCACGAGTCGCCGACCAACAAGTTTAATCCCATGCAGAAATGTGCTTATGTGGCGATCATGATGGTTTTGGTGCCGCTGGTAATTATTACCGGTCTGGTTCTGCTGAATATGGAAACACTGAGTTCGGTTCTGGTGATGTTCGGTGGTGTGCGGATGGTTGCAGAGATCCATTTCCTGGTCGCTTGTGGCTTGGGTGCTTTTTTGCCGACCCACTTCTATCTGGCGACTTTGGGCCATACTCCTTTTGCCCACTTCAAGCCGATGATCACTGGTTGGGAAGATCATCATTGATTTTTATCGACCTGTAGGTTGATTAAAGCAGCGAAGTGGCAAGCCACTTCGCTGCTTTTCATTGCAAAAAATGGTGGCCCGTAGCGAATAAACGCTACGGGCTTTTTTTGTTTTTGAATCCGACCTGATTCGTGAGTAAACGATGGATGCAGTGTATTGTCGGGTGGCGTGAACTATACGATTGTTTTTGCTGTCATCACAAAGACTTTGGTGGGTTATCCACAAGTTTTGCCACAGTATGTTAACAACATGTTGTATGTGGCCTGGCTTTTAATCTCTATATCTAGTGTTTTTTTCTTGTGTCATCGTTTAGTGCTGTGCTAATTTTTCTGGGTTGATTTTTCACAATCAAAGGAGAGTGCAGTGCTGGAATACATACGTAAGCGCGATGGGCGACTGGTTGCCTTTGAACAAGGGAAAATTAGCGAGGCGATACAGAAATCAGTTCGAGCCGTTGGTGGCCAGGACATGGAAAAGGCCGATGAGATTACACGACAGGTTGTCGGTATTCTCGAGATCATCTACAAAGATGGTCGGGTGCCGACGGTTGAGAATGTTCAAGACCTTGTCGAAAAGCAGCTGATTGAAAGTGGTCATGCCCAGACCGCCAAAGCTTTCATCATCTATCGTCGCCAGCATGAACAGTTGCGTGAAACCAAATCCTTCATGCAGCAGTCGATTGATGCCATCGATTCCTACCTGACCCAGGAAGACTGGCGTGTTAAAGAGAACGCCAATATGGGCTATTCCCTCCAAGGACTCAACAACCATATTGCTTCAAATATCACCAGTAATTACTGGTTGAATAAGATTTATCCGCAGCAGATTTCTCAGGCGCATAAAAACGGCGATTTCCATATCCATGATCTGGGGATGTTGTCGGTGTACTGTTGCGGTTGGGATCTTAAAGATCTCTTGCTGAAAGGCTTTACCGGTGCCTACGGTAAAGTTCAGAGTGCGGCCCCCAAGCATTTCCGTACCGCCATGGGACAGGCCGTCAACTTTTTCTACACCCTGCAAGGCGAGGCTGCTGGCGCCCAGGCGTTTGCCAGCTTTGATACCCTGTTGGCCCCGTTTATCCGCTACGATAATCTGAGCTACGCAGAGGTTCGGCAGTCGATGCAGGAGTTCATCTTTAATATGAACGTTCCTACCCGTGTTGGCTTTCAGACTCCGTTTACCAATATTACTCTTGACCTCACTGTGCCACGTAATGTCGCCCATGAGGCGGTGGTGATCGGTGGCGAACTGCAAGAGGAAACCTACGGCGACTTTCAACATGAGATGGATATGTTCAATCGCGCTTTCTGTGAGGTGATGATGGCGGGTGACTCCTCCGGGCGTATTTTCACCTTCCCGATCCCCACCTACAACATCACCGCCGATCTCGATTGGGAGAGTGATCGCCTACAGTCGGTGTGGGAGATGACTGCAAAGTACGGCACCCCTTACTTCAGTAATTTCATCAACTCAGATATGGATCCGGAAGATGCCCGTTCCATGTGTTGTCGACTGCGTCTTGATAATCGTGAGTTGCGTCGTCGTGGTGGCGGTCTGTTCGGTTCCAATCCGTTGACCGGTTCCACGGGCGTTGTCACCATCAACCTGCCTCGGGCCGCCTATGTTGCTGACAGTAAGGCCGCTTTCTTCGCGCGGATCTCCGAATTGATGCGTCTTGCCGCCGAGTCTCTCGACATCAAACGTAAGCAGTTGGAGCGTTTTACCGAAGAAGGTCTTTACCCTTACAGTCGTTACTATCTCAGTGCGATTCGTGAGCGCAGCGGTCGTTACTGGGACAACCATTTCTCAACCATCGGTCTGATCGGCATGAACGAAGCGGCTCTGAATCTGATCGGTTGTGGTATCGATGATCCGCAAGGCGCCGCATTCGCCGAAGAGACGCTGATGTTTATGCGTAAACAGCTCGAAGCGTTCCAAGAGGAGAGTGGCCAGCTGTACAATTTGGAGGCGACTCCTGCCGAGGGCACCAGCTTCCGCCTCGCTCAACGCGACCGTCAGCAATTTTCCGACATCATTGTCGCCGGTGATGAGCAGCCTTATTATACCAATTCCACCCAACTGCCGGTGGGTAGCACCGATGATATCTTCCAGGCCCTGCAGCATCAGGATTCCCTGCAGACTAAATATACCGGTGGCACGGTGTTCCATGGTTTCCTTGGTGAGCGTCTTGATGATTGGCAAAGTGCCCGGTTGCTGGTGCGACGCATTGCCGAGAATTTCCACCTGCCGTATTTCACCATTAGTCCGACTTTTACCATCTGCCCGGAACATGGCTATATTTCCGGCGAGCACTTTGCCTGCCCCCATAACCAGAGCGACCAGGCTGCATAATTCATTTTTTTCCTAAAGAGGAGGGCAACATGTCCACTAAGTGTCAGCAGAAAACAGAAGTTTATTCTCGTGTCTGTGGTTTCTTCCGTCCCGTTCAGCAATGGAACAAGGGCAAGCAGGAAGAGTTCAGTCAGCGCCGTGAGTATGCGGTTGAGAGCAACGAGAGCGCAAAGTAACCGTTTATGGCGATTAAGGGCTTTCAGGGCACCAGTCTGCTCGATTATCCACACAAAATTGCCTCACTGGTATTTTTCAGTGGCTGTAATCTGAGCTGCGGTTTTTGTCATAACCCGGCGCTGGTGTTGACGCCGGATCAGTATCCCGATCTGCCGTTGGCTGACCTGTTAGTGATGCTTGATGAGCGGCGCGGTTTTATCGACGGCGTGGTGATCTCCGGTGGCGAGCCGACTCTTGATCCCCTGTTGCCGCAGTTGGCGGCGGCGATCAAGCAGATGGGGCTGGCGGTTAAGCTCGACACCAACGGTCTGCGACCCGATGTGCTCCAGCAATTGCTGGATGATCAATTGCTCGACTATGTAGGTCTTGACGTCAAGACCTCGGTCGATCGCTACGGTGAGTTGCACCACCGTCCGGTATCGTTTCAGTCCTTGTCGGAGAGTATCGAGTTGCTGATGCAAAGTGATGTCGTCGCTGAATTTCGCACCACCTGTGTGCCGGGGTTGGTTGAGATGCGTGATATTTATGAAATAGGTCTGTGCTTACAAGGGGCTCCACTGTGGGTATTACAACAGTTTGTCCCGCAACATGCCATGGTGAAAGAGATGCAACAACTCGAGCCACATAGTTCTGAGCGGATTCGTGATTTTGTCAAAGTGGCTCAGGAGTATGTCGATGAGGTGCAGATCCGCGGACTTTGATCTTGGCTGTTCTATCGCTGCTCTTTGTAAAAAGATGGCCGCTGTCACTATGTTATGTATAGTGACAGCGGCCATCTTTTTAGATTTTATGGGACGGTGGGTTTTGTGGGAGTGGTTTTAACCGCGAATAGCCTGCTGGAGAAGTAGAACCCTGTTGGTGTGACATCATCTGACTAATCATGATTCAGCAGTGTCTGCTTATGCAATCTTTGGTGAATGGCTATCCGTTGATGGCGAACAATACTCTATTGCTAGGACAGGGTACTAGCGCCATTCGATCATGTCCCTTTCGGTTCAGGATGCCGGTGGTGCATGTTTATGTTTATATCGCTCTAAAAAACAGGGGGATGTCAGTGTACGATTTTAACCGCTGCAAATTATGCGGGAAAAACAGCGCAACAGTAAAATACCAATTAAAACAGATGGCGCTGTATGCTTGCGCCAGCTGCGATTTTCATTATATCGATGTGCTTGACGATCTTTTGGCTGAGCAGCCAGAGGGATCCTTGCTGACAGAAAGAGCGCGGACCTTTATTGAGAGCAAGCTGCCACAGAACAGCATTCAGCACAAAAAAAATCTGCAGTTTGTTCAGGCGTATGTGGCGCCGGCGGGGAAGCATTGCCTCGATATCGGCTGCGGAGCGGGACTGTTTCCGTCGTTGTTGCAGCAAACGGGGGCTGTTGCGCGCGGGATCGAACCCCAGCAGATTTTTCGGGAGTTTAGCCTGGAAAAATTTCAGTTGTCTATAAATCATCAACTGATTGATGATCATTACTGGCAAAAGAGCTACGCCGAGTACTTCGACGTGGTGACCCTTTGGGATACCCTGGAGCACGTCAATTTTCCAGTTGAAACCCTCACGGCGGCATGTCGGCTGATCAAACCGGGGGGGCATCTGTTTCTCGACACCCCATCACGGGATTCTTTTTTCTACCGTGTCAGTGAATGGGCGTACCGCCTCAGCCGGGGGAGTAAGCCGCTGCTGCTGAACAGCCTCTACTCGGCAAAGCCGTACGGTCATAAACAGATCTTCACTACCGCCCAATTAACGGCGCTGGTGGAAAATTCCGGGGTTACCATTGTCGGTCGTTCCTCATTCCACCGCTCCCGCAACAAGCTGGTTATTGTCTGTCGGAAAAACAGGGCGTAAGCACAATTTGCGCCCCTAGGAGACCATATACGGACTTAGCAAGAATCTACTGCAAAACCACCTATCAGTGCATACGTATGCTCTCGACAAATAGCGGCACGCCTTGTCTATGACATTTTTTTACAAATCTTTGACCACTGTGTGACCACTCTTTTGTGCGCTAATGATTTACTGGACTCAACTTCCAACCGATGTGATCCTGTAAAGGAGAGTCCCATGAAAAAAATGTTGAGCAAACCATTGAGTTTCCTGCTCGTGTTGATTTGTTTGTCTGCTTCACCGACCCTGGCAGGGTCGCTGGTCAATTGTACTTTGACCCTTGACCGCACCGTGCTTCCTGCCGGGCAAAATGAAAAAGCCGTCATCAAAATTGCCCTCGATGTGCCGTTCGTTCCGCGTGAAATCGAACGGCCGGCGGTCAATCTGACCCTGGTGATGGATCGTTCCGGTTCCATGTCCGGTGACAAGATCGCCAAAGCCCGCGAAGCCGCCATCACCGCATTGCGAAGACTGGGACCCAAAGATCTTTTTTCCCTGGTGTGCTATGACCACAGCGTAGAAACAATGGTGCCACCACAAAGTGCCGCCAATGCAGAGTGGATCGAAGCCCGGATCCGCACCATCACTGCCGGAGGTAACACCGCTCTGTTCGGTGCCGTCAGTCAGGGGGCGGCGGAAATTCGCAAGAATATTGATCGGGGTTATATCCACCGCCTTATTCTCCTGTCGGACGGGATTGCCAACGTCGGTCCCAGCTCCCCGGCTGATCTGGCCCGGCTCGGTGCGGCACTGCTCAAAGAGGGGATCTCTGTGACAACGATCGGCATCGGCGACGGCTTCAACGAAGACCTGATGACTCAGTTGGCCGAGCGTAGCGACGGTAATCACTACTTTGTTGAATCGAGCCGCGATCTGCCGCGAATCTTTGCCTCCGAACTCGGTGATGTGTTAAGCGTCGCGGCGCGTAAAATCACCATTGAGATTGAGTGCCCCGATGGCGTCCGGCCGCTGCGTATTATCGGCCGAGAGGGGCGAATTCGCGACAACAGGATTGAACTTCATCTCAACCAACTCTATGGCGGCCAGGAGAAATATGCTTTAATTGAAGTGATGGTCGAGGCGGGGGAATCCAATCAGGTCAAGCAGATTGCCCAGGCGCTCTGTAGCTATGAAAACGCATTGACCAACAGCCGTGAAAAATCAAGTGCGCTGGCCCAGATCCGTTTTTCAACGCGCCGCGACGAGGTGGTCAAGTCGGCCAACAGACCGGTGCAGAAAGCGATTGTTGACAATGAGATCGCTGAAACACGTGACCGTGCTCTCGACCTCTATAATGCCGGGCGTCGGATTGAAGCCGTTGCGGAGCTTAAAAAGGGTAAAGACAAGATTCAGGCACGCAGTGCGACTCTGGGGCTTAGTGATCTGGCGGCGGAGGCTCAAACTCTTGAGCAGGATGCTGGTGCCTTTGCCGCACCGAGTATGCCCAGCCCACTCAAGAAAGAGATTCGTTCGGAAAGTTATAAAGTTCGGAGTCAGCAAAAAGATTATTAGAACCAGGCTTGTAGAAAAATATCATAGTGAGAATATATCGCTTCGCGAACACCCCCCCATTCCAACCTTCCCCCATCAAGCGGGGAAGGAACTGAAATCCCCTCCCTCCGATTTGTGGGAGAGGGTTAGGGTGGGGGGAAAGTCTTGGTTGAAGTTACTTAGAAGGTGCAGAAACTTCTCGTCCTCTGACACAGGATTGCAGATCACCATGAACCAATCAAAACTGATTATTCTTGCCTGGTTGTTGCTGCTGATCCCAACCCTGTTGTTGGGCATCGGAGCGATACGCCTGATGCAGAACGAGGAGGCACGCTTGCTGAGCAGCAACCGAGCCGCCGCCGAAGATCGGATCGCTGCCGTTGCCGGCAATATCGACCTGGCTGTCGCCGAAGTTCAGGACGGTCTGCTGCAAACCCTGCGCAACCTGCCGCAAAATGATTTGATCGAACAGCTCGATAACTGGCAACGCAGCAACCCGTTGATTCGCAACGCTTTTGTCTGGCAACCGGGGGGAGGGCTGCTGTGGCCAAACCCGGAGCAGCCGGCCAGTGAAGAGGAAGCCGCATTTATCCGCCGTTATCTGCCGCTTTTTTCGGGGTTGAGCGAATGGGAGGCTCCGGTGCCGGAGATGGCTTCGGTGGATGGGGAACCGCAGACCGAAACCGCTGCGGTCCGAACTGTTTTTGCTCAGCGCAAGGAGCTGCGCGAACTGGCTCAACAGTATCCTGGTGTGTCCACAGTCGCTGCTGATTCAATTCAGGCCGAAGGACTCTCTCCCATTCTTCAGGCTGAACAACAGGGTTCTGCTTCCGGCACAAATGATGGTGATGGTGGCTGGCGCAGTTGGTATGCCGATGATCAACTCCATCTGATCGGATGGTTTGCAGCGGAGGGTACTGTGCAGAATGGTGCACAGCATGGCAATCGGCGCTACGGCGTCGAAATGGAGATGATGGCCCTGTTGAGCCGATTGCTGCAAAATCTCCCAGCGTCGCCGGCGGGGGGTGAAAGTTTTGCCCTGATCGACGGTAACGGTGCCATCTTTCATCAGGCCGGTTCCTTTGAAGTGCTACCGGAAAGCCGAGCGCTGGCATCGCAGACCATCTCCAGTCTGCCGCACTGGAAAATCAATATTTACATCGATCCGACTGTGGCAGCATCCAGTAATGGCGTGGTGCTGCTCGGATCGTTGCTTATCGGCACCTTTATCGCTGCCATTCTGCTCGGCGGCTCGCTGTTGTTGTGGCAGGCGCATAAAAATCAGCGCGATGCCCGTCGCAAGACCTCCTTTGTTTCCAATGTTTCCCACGAGCTGAAGACCCCCCTCACCACTATCCGCATGTATGCAGAAATGCTCGGTGAGGGAAATATTCAGGATCCTGAAAAGCAGGCCCGTTACCTGCGCACCATCATCAAGGAGAGTCAACGTCTGACCCGCCTGGTCGGCAATGTACTTGATTTCAGTCGCCTGGAGCAGGGCCGACGCAGTTACCGCAATGAGGAGATCAATCTCGTCGTCTTGCTTAATGAACTGCTGGATCGCCAGCAACTGCGTCTCGAAGAGGCCGGGTTGCAACTGACCCGCGATTTTGAACTTGGCGATGATGACTCTGGTCATGAACCGCTGATCCTGTGCAGCGATTGCGACGCTTTGGAGCAGATTATTCTCAATCTGCTGGATAACGCCATCAAGTACGCTGCCGAAGGGGAGCGACTGGAGGTGACGCTGGAGCGCATGGACGACCGTGTGCGCTTACAGTTTCGCGATCACGGTCCGGGGATCCCCGCCGCCCATCGCCGCCGAATCTTCGATAAATTTCATCGGGTTGACAATTCACTGACCACCCGTCAACAAGGCTCAGGGCTTGGCTTGAGTATTGGCCGTCAACTGGCGCAAGGACTCGGCGGCACATTGAGTTGCTGTCCCGTTGAAGGGCAAGGCAGTTGTTTTGAACTGACACTGCCCCATGCCCCCTATAACCTATGTCTGAAAGGCTGACCATGAAACTGAAAATACTTATTGCCGAAGACGACAGGGATCTGCGCCAGGGATTGGTTGACTTGCTGGAGGGGGAAGGTTATCGGACTATCGCTGCCGAAGATGGGGCCACCGCCTTTGCCGCCTATCTCAAGCAGCAGCCCGATCTGGTGCTGCTGGATGTGATGATGCCGGAGAAGAGCGGCTACGACGTCTGTCGGGATATTCGCAAACAGGATTCGGCGACGCCGATTATCCTCCTTACGGCCAAGGGGGAGGAGATCGACAAGGTGATCGGTCTGGAGATCGGTGCCGACGACTATATCACCAAGCCGTTTGGTCTGCATGAGCTGCGTGCACGCATCGCCGCAGTGTTGCGGCGAGCAAAGGGTTCGGTGCAAACAGCCCATAGTGCACCCTCTGACAGTTTCCCGTTCGGTAGTGCCCTGATCAATAGGAAAACCTATCAGGTCGAGTTGAATGGCAGCGTGCATAAGCTGACCGGCAGGGAATTGATGCTTCTGGAGTATTTTTATGGCAGACCAAACGAAGTGATCAGCCGCAATGACCTGCTCAACGCCGCCTGGGGCGTCGACTATTTCGGCACCAGCCGTACCCTGGATCAGCATGTTTCCCAGTTGCGAAAAAAGATTGAAACAGACCCGGCATCACCCCGGGTGATCGTAACCGTTCATGGTGTCGGCTATCGGATGGTCTCTTTATAGATTGATGATCTGGATCAGCTACAGTGGATTTTGCTATTTATCTTTTTTAGCACTAAACGCCGATCGAAGCCGGTGCAAATTTGAGTATGAGTTCGGGAGGCCATTCGTTCTCTATGGCGTGAATGGCTCGGGGAGCGTGCCTGAAGCTTGGGGGGGAGTCCGGCGTATTGCTCAGGGCACGCAGGCTGGCGCGAACAGATTCTGAGAGCGAAACCACATTATCCCCACCTTCCAGAACGAAGAGCAGGCGAGCATCTATTGCTTTACTTGGGTCAACACTATCCTTGGCAATCTTAAGACCGCAATCAGCGGAACGTATCATGCTTTTGACTTTGGAAAATACGGCCATCGTTATCTTGGCGAGTACCAATATCGCTTTAACAGACGGTTTGATCTTACGACTATATTGCCCCGTCTAATTTGCGCTGCGGCAAATACTGGCAGCCGTCCAGAACGCTGGTTACGCTTGGCGGAAGATCAGTGCTAATCAGGAAATTAGTTGTAGCGGGCGATGGGCTAAAGCAATTTCCAGCCATAGACCAGAGTCAGCACCAGCGTGTAAATGGTGATAGCGTAATACCAGCGTCCGGCAAATTTAGGGGTCTTGATCGGGGCGACGTTGAGGGCGGCTAGCGCCATCATGAGAGCGTAGAGAATCGAGCCGAAAACCGCGGGACTGATCAAGCCGTCAAGCAGGAACAGCAGGGCCAGGATAATAACGTTGTTGTCGAGCGCCAATCCCCAGTAGGTTGATTTATCCACCAAGCCGAAAACATTAAAATAGCTCAGGCGAATGACACCGATGGCGACAATGACAAAGGCTCCGGGGATGTACCAAGGGCTGAAATTGCCGTAACTCAACAGGATAACGGCGGGACAGATAGCGAAACTGACAACATCGATCAGCGAGTCAAGCTGCCCGCCAAATTCGCCTTGTTCTTTGGTCCGTCCTGTCATTCTCCGGGCGATAATGCCATCGCTCCAGTCAAAAAAGACCGCCCACAGCAAGCCGATCATGGCGGCAGAGAAATTGCCTAGAATAGCGAAATATATGCCGAATATCGCACACAGCAGTCCGGCCAGCGAACAGAGGTTCGGCAAATCCTTGGCGTAGCACAGTATTGCCCGGGGCGGCGCCGGGTTATTTGGTGAGGCACTCATGATATTGACTGCGCAGCGATAATGGTCGCCAGCGCCTCGGCGACAACTTTGTTTTCAGACTGGGTGCGGCTGGCAATGCGGATGTAGCGGTCGGATTCGGGCATGGTCTTGCCCTGACAGTGTTTGATGTAGATATTGTGGTCGACAAACAGTCTGCGGGCCACCTCGGGGCCGGGGGGGGCCTGGTCGGGAAGACGGCAGAAGATGTAATTGGCCTCAGGACGATAGACCGTCAGGCCACTGATGGTACAGAGATCCTGATAGAATTGATCGCGATCTGCTCGTACCCGATCGCAACTGGCGCGGAACTCCTGTTGGTATTCAGGGGCATGAACCAGAAACGTTTCGGCAAAGCCGTTCAGGTTCCAGATGTGCAGTCCTTGACGCACCTGTTCGGCAAAGTGCGCATTGGCCGTCAACATATAGCCGATGCGCAGACCGCAGATACCGTAAGCTTTACTCATGCTCATGAAAATCGCCAGGTTCGGATAGTTGGCGATCTCCCCGTGCAGAGTTGCTTGGTCACGATCAGCGGCAAAATCGATAAAAGATTCATCGACAATGAGCATGCAGTCGTGCGCAGCCAGTTTTTCCAGTAGACGGATCAGGTCGGCCTTAGGCACCAGCAGTGAAGTCGGATTGTTCGGCGAGACCACCACCGCTATGTCGGCTTGGCAACGGATTGCCTCTGCCGCAAATTTATCCACGTCTAGTTGAAAGGAGGGGGCATCGAGGGCAAACTCAACGACGTTTTCTGCCGGTGCCGCGTTGGCGTATTCGTTGAACGACGGCACCGGAACAATCAGCTTTTTAGCGAGATGACCAGAGACGATCTTGATCAGCTCTGCCGCCCCATTGCCCACCACAATCTGTTCCGGCGGTTGATCAATCAAGGTGCCAACTAATCCGGCCAGGACATCCTGAGCTACGGGATAATTCAAAACTAATTCATGGATTTGGCTGGTCAATTGTGTGAAAAAACGTTGGGGTGGAAAATAGAGATTATACAGGTAGGCGTGATCAATAAAGTCATGACGCCAATAGCCGCCATGCTGGCACTCAATTGCTGCGAACTGCTGCTCTCTGGCAGCATAATCTTGATCTGTCATTTTTTTGTTACCTTCAGCCGATGCAATCGGCAATGGTTAGTAGCTTCACGGTCTCTTTACACGAACCGTTAAGAGCAATGATTCAATTAAATCTGATTCTGGACATAATCCCGGAGACTAAATGTAACGTTATTTCTGAAGCGGGCTGCTCAATTGGTCGTTATCACGGTCGATAAGGGGCGTATAACGTCACTCAGATCAGCGTATTTTTTTATGTCGTCCCCATTCTGGGTGCGAAGGCTGACAGCCTTGATCGTGGCCGGTGTTGGGAGTAATTTCTCAGCGGCACGCAAATCCTCAAGGGTGTCAATTTCATACCAGCGGTCGGCATCGAAAATGACCGGTGTAAATGAGAGATCTCCTTCAGCGACCAACTCGGCGAAAACAGTCTCGTAATAGCTTTGCACGTTGTCGGCGGCAATATGTCGATCCAGTCGTTGCCAGATCAATTGCCAAGTGGTGCGCGAGAAGCTGTAGATATTTACCGTCTTGAAATGTCTGGCTTCATTGTTGCCCTCCGTACCGAGGCAAAAGGCATCAAGTTGTTGCCGTTCATCGAGTGTCGCCGTCGTGCCGTTCATCCACGGCAGTTGTTTAGAAATAGCAATTCGGTCAGGTCGGAGCATCGGCTGAAGCAGCGCCGGTTGAAACACCAGATCGCTTTCAATCAGCAGGAATGGTTCGTCAATCACTTTTCCGGCCAGCCACAATGAGTAGATGTTGTTGGTGGTTTTATATAACGGGCTGACGATATAGGTGATTTCTATTCCGGCATAGTGGCTGCCAAGATAGTCCTGAATAACTTCCGACAGGTGTCCTACGACCACAACCAGGCGCTTGAAGCCGTAACTGCTCAGGGCACAAATCAATCTCTCAAGGATGGGAGTTCCATCGACCTCGACAAGACATTTGGGTGTTGAATCCGTTAATGGCGAGAGACGACTACCCGTACCGGCGGCTAGCAACAAGGCCGTTTTTACCGGGGTAACATCATCTGAAATCTCATTACAATACATAGAGTCTCCTAATAAAGGCGAGAAACAATTGGTTTATACTCTGGCGATTCAAATATTGAAAAAATAGAGCAAACCAACTTAACGCGGTAATTTCAATGTGATGTTAATTGCAATCTGAAGTTTACTTAACTATTTAGTCGCCGGAGCAATTAGGAGGGGCGGAGGCTAATATATTGAAATTGTTAAATAAAATAATATTGTCTGAGATGCGTCGATATTTTTTGGAGACGAAGATCAACGGTCTGTAGTTTTGCGGGCAAGCTGAGAAACTGCGTCACTACGAGCAAGAGAAAGAGCTTGGTCGTGGAGGTCTGAACTATCGGTGAACGCATCACACCAGATGAGATCAAGGTCAGTGCCAACATTTCATAATGCAGTATTTTTTTGTGACTGTCAAACGATAACTAAACCCCTGATGCACTTTAGTGTTTCAGGGGTTTAGTTGCCCCAGGCTTCGTCGTGTAAAGAATTTTGTCGGCGGTGAATGTGGGGCTGGAGCTGTTCGGGGAGGGGGCTTGATGTTGTTACACAATTATCTGTAGGGCGGGCACTGCCCGTCACACCGGTTTACTTGCGTGATGTTGCCGTTAAGCCGAAAAACAAGGTTGATCTGGTACCACTATCCCCCAAACAAAACTACAGAGCAAAATCATCTCCACCTTAGCCACTCTTTTCAAAGCAATTGATTGAATCCAGCCTATGAATCGTGCTATTTTTGCGGGTCAATTTACACTGTTGTGGTCAGCTGATGATTGACGGATCAGCGCTGACCGCTTTAAATAAATACCTCGGAGGAAAATCGATGAAAATAACCCGCGCCGAAGTTGAAAAAGTGGCCCGGTTGTCCCGCCTGGCTCTCGGTGATGATGAGCTGGACGCTCTCACCGGTCAGCTGGATGCCATTCTCGGTCATGTTGAGCAGCTCAATGAACTGGATACCGACGGCATTGTCCCCATGGCTCATGCCGTACCTCTGGAGAATGCCTTTCGCGCCGATGAGGTGAAGCCGTCGCTGGGCAGTGAAAAGGCGTTGCAGAACGCCCCTAACCCGGTCGATGGTTGTTTTGGCGTGCCCAAGGTGATCGAATAACAGGGATCGTGATTGTATCAATCAAACGGGCTGACCGTCTGACGGTCGGTTTAAAGAGAGTGGGATAGATAATGAACTTAATAGATCTGACGATCCATGAGATGCAGCAGCAGCTGGCCGATGGCACCACCACCGCCGTAGCCCTGACCGAAGCGTTTCTCAAGCGGATCCATGCAACCGATGAGCAACTGAACGCTTTTATTACCGTATGTGATGAGGAAGCCCTGGCGGCGGCCCGCGAGGCCGATGCCCAGCGTGCTGCCGGTAATGTCCTGCCGCTGACCGGCATTCCGGTAGCGCTGAAGGATATCTTTGTCACCGAAGGGATCCGCACCACCTGTGCGTCGAAGATTTTCGGCGACTTCATCTCCCCCTATGACGGCACTGCCGTGCGTAAGCTCAAGGAGCAGGGAGCGGTGATTGTCGGCAAGCTGAACATGGATGAGTTCGCTATGGGCAGTTCCAACGAGAACAGCGCCTTCGGGCCGGTGCGCAATCCGTGGAATTCCGACTGTGTTCCCGGTGGTTCCTCCGGTGGTTCGGCGGCTTGTGTGGCTGCGCGGCAGGCAGCAGCCAGCTTGGGGACTGATACCGGCGGCTCCATTCGTCAGCCCGCTTCCCACTGCGGCGTCGTTGGCCTTAAACCCACCTATGGCCGGGTGTCCCGTTACGGTGTGATCGCCTATGCTTCGTCTCTGGATCAGGTCGGGCCTCTGACCCGCGATGTGCGTGATTGCGCCATCATGCTCGGTGCCGTGGCCGGTTACGATGCGGCTGATTCCACCTCGGTGGATACGCAGGTGCCTGATTATCTGGCGAACCTTGAGCAGGGAGTGGCTGGAAGGAAGATCGGTCTGCCCAAAGAGTATTTCATCGACGGCCTTGATGACGATGTCAAGCAGGCGGTGGATGATGCCGTCGCCAAGTATCGCGAGTTGGGGGCGGAGATCGTCGAGGTCAGTCTGCCTCATACAAAGTATGCCGTGGCCTGCTACTACGTGGTGGCTACCGCCGAAGCGTCGAGTAACCTGGCTCGCTACGATGGCGTCCGTTACGGTGAGCGCGTCGATGAAGGCAAGGGCTTGATTGATATGTACTCGCAGACCCGCGCCGCCGGTTTTGGCGACGAGGTGAAGCGCCGCATCATGCTCGGCACCTATGTACTGTCCTCCGGTTACTACGACGCCTACTACCTCAAGGCGCAAAGGGTGCGCGCCTTGATCCGTCAGGACTTTATCGATGCCTTTGAACAGGTGGACTGCATCCTGACGCCGGTGGCGTCGACGGCGGCCTTTGGCCTCGGTGAAAAGACATCCGATCCATTGCAGATGTATCTGTCTGACATCTTCACTCTGTCGGCTAATCTGGCCGGCATTTGTGGCTTGAGTTTGCCGTGTGGGTTATCCGATAACAAGCTGCCCATCGGTGTACAACTGCTGGGTAAGCCGTTTGGCGAGGCAGAGTTGTTGCAGACCGCTTACGCCTATGAACAGGCCAGTGACTGGCAGGGCCAGCTGCCGACATTGTAAGCGAAATGTTCCATATCCATCCCTGCACCGTCCGTTGGTGGTGCAGAAAGGTTGATAGTTATCATGAGAAAACATTACGAAGTTGTCATCGGTCTGGAAGTCCATGTCCAGCTGACCACCAACACCAAGATTTTTTGCGGTTGCTCCACAGCTTTTGGCAGCAGTCCCAATTCCCAGACCTGCCCGGTGTGTCTTGGCCTACCCGGTGCGTTGCCGGTGCTGAACCGCCAGGTGGTGGAAAACGCTATCAAGGCCGGTCTGGCGACCAATTGCCAGATTGCTCCCCGTTCCATCTTTGCACGGAAAAACTATTTTTACCCTGATCTACCCAAGGGCTATCAGATCTCTCAGTTTGAACTGCCGATCTGTGAGCATGGTCATCTCGATATCGAAACCGAGGGACAAGGGGAACGTGGGGGCCATCAGACCATCGGTATTACCCGCATCCATATGGAAGAAGATGCCGGCAAACTGCTGCACAGCGATGATCCGACTACCGGCTCGCGGGTGGACCTCAATCGTGCCTGTACGCCGTTGTTGGAAGTGGTGTCGGAACCGGATATGCGCAGCTCAGATGAGGCGATTGCCTATCTGAAAAAATTGCATCAGATCGTCATGTACCTCGGTATCTGCGATGGCAATCTCGAAGAGGGGTCCTTCCGTTGTGATGCCAACGTATCGGTGCGCCCCTGGGGACAAGAAGAGTTGGGTACCCGCGCCGAGCTGAAAAATATTAACTCGTTCCGCTTCATCAAAGAGGGGATCGAGTACGAGATCGATCGTCAGATCGAACTGATTGAAGATGGCGGCGAAGTGGTGCAGGAAACCCGTCTCTATGACAGCAACACCGGCATGACCCGCTCCATGCGCGGTAAAGAGGAGGCGCACGACTACCGTTACTTCCCCGATCCAGATCTGGTGCCGTTGATCATTGATAACGATTGGATTGAGACCGTGCGTGGCATCCTGCCTGAGCTGCCGGAACCCAAGAAAGCCCGTTTCATGGCTGATTACAGTTTGTCCGCCCACAATACCGATATCCTCACTGCCGAGAAGGCACTGGCCGATTACTTCGACGCCTGTGCCAGGCAGCACAAGGACGCCAAGGCCTGTGCCAACTGGGTGATGGGTGATGTTCAGCGCCGCCGTAACGACGAAGGTATCAGCGTCGCCGAGATTCCGGTGACACCGGAATTGCTGGTGGGGATGCTGGAGCGGATTGCCGACAAAACCATCTCCGGCAAGATCGCCAAGACGGTATTTGAAGAGATGTGGACCAGCGGCAAGAGTGCCGACGCCATTATCGACGAAAAAGGACTCAAGCAGGTTACCGATACCGGCGCCATCGAAAAGATGGTCGATGATGTCATTGCCGCCAACCCCGGTCAGGCTCAGGAGTTCAGTGAAGGCAAGGACAAGCTGCTAGGTTTCTTTGTCGGCCAGGTGATGAAGGCCAGTAAGGGTAAGGCCAACCCCGGTATGGTCAATGAGCTGCTGTGCAAGAAGTTGCGCGGTTAGGAGGCTGTCGGGCTTAGCAAGAATCTACTGCAAAATCGTCTGATCGGCGCAGATTCCCTCACATTTTCGACAAATAGGCTAGCTATTCGCCTTCAAATGTTCGAAAATCTGCTCTCAGCCAGCCAATATCTCGCTACGATTCGCCAAGTCTGACAGCTTCCTAGGCCGCATTTCTCATAAAAATCGTCGCGAAAGTCTGGAAGTGCCTTGCATCCAAGGCACTTCCGGGCTTCGTAGCCGATTGCTTGTAGATACCTCTGGTTCCCAAGCTCCAGCTTGGGAATACAGCATTGTCCAAACAATAGACTAAATTTTACAACAAAATTCTCCTTGAACTGTGCCTGTTAATATTAGATATTGGTATGCACATTACTGGAGGTGGTCTTATGTCTAAAAATACGAGTGTCACCCTTGGCAACCATTTTGAGAATTTTGTCAGTCAGCAGGTCAATCATGGTCACTATGGTTCCGTTAGCGAGGCAATTCGCGCGGGTCTGCGGCTTTTAGAGGAACGTGAAACCAAGCTGAGTTTATTGCGCAAAGCACTTGCCGAGGGTGAGGAAAGCGGAAGTTCCGATTATTCGCTTGAGGGTTTGATACAAGAACTTGATGCCGAAGAGTTGCAATAATGGAGGCTTTCTCGCTCACGGGAACAGCCAAAAATGATTTAAAAGATATCGCCAGATATACTCAAAAGCGTTGGGGGCGTGACCAGCGGAATAACTATCTGAAAATGCTGGATGACAGCTTTCACCTATTAGCACGCAATCCGATTATTGGTAGGGATTGTCGTGACATCAAGGATGGCTATCGAAGTTTCCCAACGGGAAATCATGTGATTTTTTATCATAAAACAAGCAAGACGCAAATTGAGATAGTGCGCGTTTTACATGAGGTTATGGACATCGATACACATTTGTCCAACATCGGATATAATCAATGAAATATCATGTGGGGTTACTGGGGGGGGTCTGTTGTAGTAATGCATCATTCATCATCTACATTGTGAACAAACCGCACCTTCAGCCCAAACGGTTTTCCGATCTTCAAGGTCGAGTTACCCTGCCGGGTCTCCACTGCCTGCAATGTTTGGAAACTGACACCTCTCAATATTTTCGCTGCGTAAGTTTGCCGGCTCATACCAAGGATCTTCCTCATCAGCTTTGAAGCCTCGGGGATGTCAATCGTTCCTGCATCAATGCCTTCATAAAGTTCCTTACGAAACTGTTCGATTTTTTCCGGGGAAGGACGCTTCATTTTAAGCCTCCACTGCATAGTCGATATCGTAGGACAGAACCGAGTTCGCATTGTATCCTTCCTGTTCCCGAACAGGGTACCGTTGACTTTCGCGACAAGTCGCCATGCCCCCCGATGAAATAATTGGATGTGTGCTTTGTTGATAACCAACATTGATGGCGTCGCAAAAAGTCCGCCCTCCTGCGTTTTTTCAAGACTTCGACATATAACATGTATGCCTTCCCCCTTGAAAAATCACTACGCCTTGTAGATCGAAATTTTTGCTTAGCCATCTAATTCGTTTTTGCGAGACCATCAACATTCCTGAATTCGTATAGTAAGTGCATAACCTCGCAACCGGTAAATGCGGGCGATTACATTTGAGACAAAAACAAGACTCAGGTGTAACCTACGCAAGCAGTTACCACACTATTTGCGGAGGTTAGC
>JAGGYC010000144.1 GCA_021162745.1 Desulfuromonas sp.
GGGAAGGCGTACCGGACAGATCCCGTCACTTTTTGCAGCTTTCTAAGAATGTCAATCGCCTGGCGGGAGAGGGGGACGATATGCGCGTTTTTCATTTTCATTTTATTTGCTGGAATCTCCCATGTAGCTGTATCAAAATCAATTTCTTCCCATTCCATGTGTCGCAATTCTCCCGGTCTTGTCACAACGTAAGGATGAATCTGCAGGACTGCCTTTACAGTCGCAGTGCCGTCAAACCCATCTATTGCACGTAACAATGCTCCCACTTGCTCAGGCTCGGTTATTGCGGCTAAGTGCTGTCGCTGGATAGGTGGGAGGGCACCACGCAAGTCGACAGTACTATCCCTGTCAAGTAACCCGCAGGCAATGCCATAGCGAAGCGCCGGAGAAATGATCGTCCTGACCCTGTGTGCAGAGTAGATGACATCACGCCTCTCCATGGGACGTAAAACTTTCTCAAGTAGCAGTTGGGGGGTAATGAGTGAAACCGGGACATTACCGATAGCAGGGAGAATATCATGTTTCAGGCAGCGTTCTATCCGGTTGCGGGTAATGTCTGCCAGGTCTATTCGTTTCGAGAGCCATTCTTCTGCAACGGATTGAAAGGTGTTCTTTTGTTGACTGGACCTTTCGTTTTTTTGCATCTTACGGGACAGCGATGGATTTACACCCTTGGCAATCAATTGCCTGGCCTCTGAGCGCTGTTTGCGTGCGTCAGCCAAAGAAACATCCGGGTAGACACCAAAAGATATCAGTTTCTCTTTGTTGTTGATGCGGTATTTGATGCGCCACCCTGTATTGCCTGATTTATCTACGAGCAGGAATAAACCACCGCCGTCAAAACTCTTGACGATTTTATTCTCGGTCTTGGCTGTTCTTATTGTTTTTTTGATCGACAGATCATTGAGGGGAAAGGTTCTACGCGCCATAGCATCTCCTTTTAGGAGTAGCTGTTTAGGGGTAGGAGGAATGTACCCCTAAAACTACTCCTAAAATTTATGGCTGTCAATGAACGTACTGGGATGTTGGTGGACAGTAGATAAAGGAAAAGCCCGCTGGTAGGCGGGCTTTGTGAACCTTTATGGATGATACTGAATGTTCTACTGGTGCCGAAGGCGAGAATCGAACTCGCACGACCGTTAAGTCACACGCCCCTCAAGCGTGCGTGTCTACCAGTTCCACCACTTCGGCATTAACGGGTGTATTTATACTGATTCACCTGAGCTGTGTCAAGGAAGAATCGTTGCCACCAGCGCTTTTTTACATCCTTCCCCGTGATGGGGGAACAGGGCGGATGATCCTGCTTATTTTGTCGCTTGGTCAGCAGTTTGTTGCGCTTGGTTTTGTACCTGTTGAACCTGATCGGGCATCATGCTGTCAGCACCGGGCTTGCCGTAAAAATAAGTCAGGGAAAGGCTGGTAAGCATGAAGACAAAGGCGGCCGTGGTGGTCATCTTGCTCATGAAACTACGACCTCCAGAAGCACCGAAAACAGTCTGGCTGGCTCCACCACCAAACGAGGCACCGGCTTCAGCGCCTTTACCTGCTTGCAGCAATACAATGACGATAAGGGCGATGCACACGATAATGTGCAGGGTAAGCAAAAAAGTAATCATTTCTTGCTGTGTCTCCTAACGGTTTCGTGGGATAACAGCCGGGATTAAAACGTTACCCGAACTGTGTTTTTAATAAACGCAATAATAAACAGCTCGAAAACATACCATAGGTTGTCTGTTGCTGCCAAGCTCTGTTTTTGCAAAAAAACGGTTTTACTGTGGTGATATTTTAAGTGTTTTTTTGTAGCGGACAATGGCTGCAAAGTCATCCGCGCTCAGGCTGGCGCCACCCACCAGTGCGCCGTCAATATCGTCTTCAGCCATCAGTTCACTGATATTGTTCGGCTTGACGCTTCCGCCATAGAGGATGCGACACTTGTCGGCAATGGATGCTCCATAGAGCCCGTAAAGGATACCGCGAATGTAAGCGTGAACCTCTTCAGCATCCTCGCTGCTGGCGGTTTTACCGGTGCCGATGGCCCAGATCGGTTCGTAAGCCAGTACCACCTGTGCCATTTGAGTGGCTGTGATGTCTGCCAGTGCCGATTTTACCTGGGAGGCGATAACATCGAACAGCTCTCCGCTTTCACGCTGCTCAAGGGTTTCACCGACGCAGATGATGGCTGTGAGGTCGGTATTGATCACGGCCTTGGTTTTGGCGTTGATGAACTGGTTCGTTTCACCGAAATACTGGCGGCGTTCAGAGTGGCCGATAATGACGTGGCTACAGCCGACATCGGCCAACAGGGGGGCGGATACTTCTCCGGTGTACGCTCCGCTGTCGATGCAGTGACAGTTTTGGGCTGCTAACTGGATGTTGCTGTTCTTGCAGATGGTGTTAACGGCTGCCAAGGCTGTAAAAACCGGCGCGATAACAATTTCAATCTCTTCGGTTTGGCCGATCTGTTCAATCACATCTCTGGCAAGTTGTTCTGATTGTTGCACGGTGTTGTGCAGTTTCCAGTTGCCGGCAATGAGCGGTTTACGCATGTTTAAATTCTCCTGTGTCAAACTATTTATCAGTCAAAGCAGCAATGCCGGGCAAGATCTTACCTTCGAGAAACTCCAATGACGCGCCACCTCCGGTTGAGATGTGGGTCATCTTCTCATTGAGGCCGGCCTTGTTCACCGCAGCAACAGAGTCGCCGCCGCCGATAATCGAGATTGCATCTGATGCGGCCAGGGCTTCTGCTACCGCGAATGTGCCTTTGGCAAAGGCGGGGAATTCAAAAACCCCCATTGGGCCGTTCCAGACTACCGTTGCTGCCGTTGCCATCTCTTTTGCATAGTCTTGCGCGGTTTTTGGACCGATATCCAGCCCCATGGCATTGGCCGGAAAATCGTCATTGCTATAGATGGTTGGTGGTGCATCCTTGGCAAATTGCTGTGCCGTTATATGATCCTCCGGCAGCAGCAGCCGTACCTGATTTTTAGCGGCTTTGTCCATTAGTTGCTTGGCCAACTCCAGTTGGTCGTTTTCAACCAGAGAGGTGCCGATTTCAAATCCTTGCGCCTTAAGGAAGGTGTAGGCCATGCCGCCGCCGATCAATAAGGTATCGACTTTTTCCAGCAGGGTGTTGATGACGGTGATCTTGTCGCTGACCTTGGCACCGCCGATCACGGCAACAAAGGGGTGCTGTGGGGTATCGAGGGCTTGGCCGAGGTACTTCAGCTCTTTGGCCATCAAAAAACCTGCAGCTGCCGGACTGAGCAATTTGGCGATCCCTTCGGTCGAGGCATGGGCGCGGTGAGCGGTGCCAAAGGCGTCATTGACATACAGGTCGGCCAGTTCTGCCAGTTGTTGGCAAAATGCCGGATCGTTTTTCTCTTCGCCGGGATAAAAACGCACGTTTTCCAGCAGGATGATGTCACCGTTGTTCATGGCCTCAATCTGGGCCTTGACCGCATCGCCGACACAGTCGGTTGCCATGGTGACTGGCCGATCGAGCAGTTTGGCCAGATGGGAGGCTGCGGGAGCGAGACTGAATTCGGGCTTAACCATTCCCTTGGGGCGACCGAGATGGGAGGCCAGGATCAGTTTTCCCCCCTGTTCGATGATGTAGCGGATGGTCGGCAGGGCGGCAACAATGCGGGTGTCATCGCTGATGTTCAGATTGTCATCGAGGGGGACATTGAAATCAACGCGGCAAAAGACACGTTTCCCTTGCAGGTCGAGATCGGTGACAGAAATTTTATTCAGCATTGTTGTACTCCTGTTGAGAGCTATTGGCTTGAAGGGATCACAATGCCAATTTCAAGGGACGCATAAACCCATCCGTGGGGCTTGATGTCGCCATCCCTAGCGACAAACACCCTTGAAATAAGCATTGTGATCCCATCTGTCAAGTTACTTTTCTTGTTCAACTACGGGCGATCAAGCTGACCAGATCGACAATCCGTTCAGAGTATCCCCATTCATTGTCATACCACAGCAGCACTTTGAGCAATGTGCCGTCGATGACGGTGGTGGATAGCGCGTCGAAGATCACTGAGGCGGAGTTGCCATTAAAATCGCAGGAAACCAGTGGTAGGTCACAGTATTCCAGAATGTCGTGCAACTGCTCGTTGGCCGCTGTCTGCATCAGTTGATTGATCTGTTCAGCGCTGGTCTCTTTTTCGGTTTCCACCACCAGATCGATCAGGGAGACATTGGGGGTGGGGACGCGAATCGACAGACCTGTCAATTTCCCTTTGATCTCCGGCAATACGATCCCCACCGCCTTGGTGGCCCCGGTGGTGGTTGGGATCATCGACAATGCTGCGGCACGGCTGCGGCGCAGGTCGGCATGAGGCAGGTCGAGGATTTTCTGGTCGTTGGTATAAGAATGCACGGTGGTCATGCTGCCGTGAATAATGCCGACACTGTCGAGAAGCACCTTGGCTACCGGTGCCAGACAGTTGGTGGTACAGGAGGCGTTGGAGATGATATGGTGTTGCTGCGGCTGATAGGCGTCGAAATTCACCCCTTTGACAACGGTAACATCGGAATTTTTCCCCGGTGCGCTGATGATCACTTTTTTAGCACCGGCAGTCAGGTGTTTTGCCGCATCCTCGCGTTCACGAAATCGACCGGTGGCTTCGATAACAATATCGATCCCCAGCTCTTGCCAGGGCAGGGTCGACGGATCTTTTCCATTGCAGATTCTGATCGCGTTGTCATTCACGCGCAGCAGATTGTCATCCGCACTGACATCGGCGGCAAAAATTCCATGGACGGAATCATATTTAAGTAGATGGGCGAGGGTTGCAGCATCGGCCAAGTCATTGATGGCAACAATCTCAAAATCTGGATGACCTTGGGCCGCGCGTAATACATTGCGACCGATCCGACCAAAACCATTGATGGCAACTCTTGTAGCCATGATGAGTGTTCTCCTTGAAACGAAATATTAAATGATATGCATTAAAATTGAGCTGGGAGAAATTGCATTTTACTGGGCAAATCATATAAAGGACGTGGTTTTTCGTCAAGGGTTAACCCGGCCATCAGGATGAAATCATAGTATAAATCAGGCTCGGTTGGTTGCCTTGTTCTTTTGCGGCAGCTGTGTTTATTTGAACGAGTTGGCAATGTCGGCCTTCTACTGTGAAATGACGCTGTTTTTTGCTTGCTGCTACTGCCGATTTCCGGTATACCCGTAGCGAATTCAGACGTATTTTTATTATAGCAACGACCATGTTGCGAGATAACCCTGAACGACCGGATGAATCAGTGCTTCGGTTGGGGAGCTTGGCGTGCGAATCTGTCAACTGGCCAGTGGTAGCAAGGGGAACTCGATCTATATTGAAAGTGAAAAGACCCGTATCCTTATCGATGCTGGTCTTTCTGCGTTACAGATCAGTATACGTCTGGCCGCTATCGGTGTTGAGGCCGACAGTCTCGATGCTGTTTTTGTGACCCATGAACACTCTGATCATAGTCGGGGGCTGGGTCCGTTGTCGCGTCGCCATAAGGTGCCGATCTATCTCCATCCGGCCACCCATGCAGCGTTGCCCAAGCTCGGTTCGATTCAGGAACGTTTTTTTGAGGTCGGTGGGGCGATTACGTTCCAGGATCTTGAGGTTCATCCCTTTCCAATCACCCACGATGCTGCCGCGCCGGTCGGTTTCGTTGTTGAAACAACAGAGGGAAAGATTGGTGTCGCCACCGATATGGGCGTTGCCACGCGATTGGTTCAAAATCGTTTACAGCAATGCCGGGCGTTGGTGTTGGAAACAAATCATGACGAAGAGATGCTGCGTGATGGGCCGTATCCCTGGGAGCTTAAACAGCGGATTCGCAGTCAGCACGGTCACTTGTCGAACAGCGATGGTGCCGCGTTACTCGAACAACTGATTTGGGATGGGTTGCAGGCGATTTTTCTTGCCCATTTGAGTGAAACAAATAATACACCGCAACTGGCAGAGCAAAGCATTGCTGCAGTGTTGAGCCGACAGGACCTTTGTCAGCCGACGATGATTATCGGAGCGCCGCAACAGATCAGCGTCTGTTTCGACTCTATCTTAGTTTGATGTGCTTTAACTCTGTGTTGTCATATCTGGAAATTGGAGTTGCAATGATATTGCAGACCAATCGCTGCTGAATCATGATTAGCTCGATGAGCAGACAAGCAATGGTGTCATATCCACAGGGTTCTGCATGACGGTGCCATGGGAAAAATAGAGAGCGATAAACGAACAAGTTACTCAATGCCGTAGCTCAGAAAAGAGAAAACTCAGTCGGTCGTAAGATCCGACTTTCCGCCAAGGTGAAGCATAACGGAAAACGACACATCGTAAGTGGGTCTGCGACCCCCGGAGGGCCGGTTTTCAAAGCCATTTCTTTGCACACTTTCTTTGGGGCTTTGCAAAGAAAGTGTGTCGGCTGCGGGACGAAACCCGCGAACTTGACTTTACGGATTTTAAAGGTTTGATCAATATTGATCTGGTATCAAACGGCATCATTGGCTGAGGTAAAACGGGGTACGCGGCCCCGGACGCCGCCCTACTTTTAGAATCATCCAAAAGTAGGCAAAACATGACGCCGAATGTCTTGCCCTTCGGGTTCCCTCTCTCCAATCGCTTACAACGAGAAGCCCGCAAAACTCACTCCGCTCAAACAGTTCAGGGCAAACACTCTCGTTGACGCTCATTATGTTCGGCGGCGACAAACGGGGGGGCACTACCAGATAATTTTAGTTGGACAAAATATTAGTTGTTTATATAACGGCTCCCTTTTAGTGAGCCAAGGTTCAAATCCTTTTCCTGCCAAGGA
>JAGGYC010000111.1 GCA_021162745.1 Desulfuromonas sp.
ACGTAGAAGCCAGCAACGACTCGCTTAAGTCGTTGCGTTCGGCGGTGGCTTTTGTGTTATAGTCCCACGGTCTTTTTTACAGCGTGACGATAGCTATTCATTTTTTACCGGGATTATCATGATTCATCTGACCAACATCAGCAAACAATACGGCTCACACGTTCTTTTTAAACAGGCCAAATTACAGATTCTGCCCGGTAGCCGTAGCGGTCTCGTCGGCCCCAATGGTGCGGGTAAATCGACCATCTTCCGCTTGATCACCGGCGAAGAATCGTTAGACGGCGGCGAAATTTCTTGTGCCAAGAGATCGGTAATCGGCTATTTCTCTCAGGATGTGGGGGAGATGAGTGGCCGCAGTGCTCTGGATGAGGTGGTTGCTGCCTCGGAGAAGGTGGTGGCGCTGGGCGAGCAGATTACCAGTATGGAAGCGGCCATGTGCGAACCCATGGATGATGATGCCCTGGCCACCTTGTTGGAACGCTACGGCGATGCTCAGGCCGAGTTTGAACACCGTGGCGGCTATGATCTGGAAACCCGCGCCAAAACCGTGTTGACAGGGCTGGGGATCGGTCCTCAGGATTACGATCGTCCGGTGGAATCGTTCAGTGGTGGTTGGAAAATGCGCATCGCTCTGGCTAAAATTCTCACGCTTAATCCCGATGTACTGCTGCTTGACGAACCGACCAACCACCTCGATGTCGAATCGATCATCTGGCTGGAGGAGTGGTTGTCGACGGAGTATAAAGGGGCGCTGTTGATGACTAGTCATGATCGCGATTTTATGAACCGGTTGGTGACACGCATCATCGAAGTGGCCGATCAGGCCATTACCACCTACTCGGGAAATTACGATTTCTACCTGCGTGAGCGGGAAGTGCGCCGCGAGCAGTTGCTGGCCAGCTTTAAGCGCCAACAGGAGATGTTGGCCAGGGATGAGGAGTTTATCGCCCGCTTTGCGGCTCGTGCTTCTCATGCCGCTCAGGTGCAGTCGCGGGTGAAAAAGCTGGAAAAGATTGAACGGATTCAGATTCCATCTGAACAAAAGAAGGTTAAATTCGATTTTCAGAAACCGCCGCGCAGCGGCGATAATGTGGTTGAGTTTACGGATCTCGGCAAGAGCTGGCCACAGTCCGACGGTGGTGTAAAATCGGTATTCAGCCATGCCTCCGGGCTGGTGCGACGCAATGAGAAAATTGCCGTTGTCGGTGTGAATGGTGCCGGTAAATCGACATTCCTCAAGGTGTTGGCCGAACAAACCGAGGCCAGTGACGGCAAGGTCAGCCTCGGCGCCAATGTCCATGTCGGCTATTTCAGCCAGCATGCCATGGATCTGCTCGATTTACGAAAAACGGTCTTTGATACCGTTCAGGCGGTGATGCCGCAGTCATCCATTGGTGTGGTGCGTAATCTGTGTGCGGCATTCCTGTTTCAGGGTGATGATGTCGATAAACGGGTGTCAACCTTGTCGGGGGGAGAAAAGAGTCGCCTGGTGCTGGCCACGTTGCTGGCGCGACCGGTCAATTTTTTGATCCTTGATGAGCCGACCAACCACCTCGATATTCAGTCGCGGGCCATTTTGCTCGAAATGCTGCAACGCTTTACCGGAACCGTTATCCTGGTCAGTCATGACCGTCACTTTTTGCGTAGTCTCGTCAATCGAGTGTTCGAGATTGATCACGGTGAGATGCTCAGCTATGAAGGTGATTACAGCTACTATCTGGAAAAGAGCGCTCACCACATGTAACCGGGGATTAATTTTCTTCCTCGGGTTTGGTTCCTCCCCATACCGGATCGTAAGCGAACTGCTCACGCAGTCGTTCTTCCGGATATTGCTGCAAAAACTCTTTACGGTTAAACGAAAACCTGTATTGGGAGCAGTAATCGATCAACAGCCGATAGGCTTCGTTGATCAGTCTGATCTTGTCATTATCCTTACACCCCGTATCTGGATGATATTTTCTTACCAACGCTTTGTGCCGGGCTTTGATCTCCTTGAGGCTGGCATGCTCTGTAATGTCGAAAACCGTCAATGCTGCTTCCAGTTCCTTGTAGTTCATTTTTCACTCATCTGTTTGAAATTGAGAACCTCCTGTGAGTCCAGAACGGATAAAGAGGAGAGTAAAAAGCATATCAGTATTACCGCAGTTACTGACAGCAAAAACATCTGTCAGGATGGCAGGTCGTTTCTTTTTTTAGTAGGTTCTTGTATTGTCGGATAGCTTCCTATTTACCGATCACCATCTTCAGGCTGAGGGTAAGGCCGAGATTACTCCGATAATTTTCTTCAGCAGGCCAGTTGATAAACGGTTCAATTTCGTAAAATAGATAGTGGCGCCAGAATTGATTACGCAGCCGGATACTGACGCTGTAGCTGTCAACGTCATAATCACTATCAGGCTCGCCGCTGAGGTAAAATCCACTAATAATTGCGCCTTTTGACGACAGGCGATGCATATAAGACAAACCGCCGCGCCATTCCAGACCATTCTCTCTGTCGGTGACTTGACCACGGCCGCTTAGGCGAATAGCACCGGGATAATCGAACTGATAGTCCAGTTCTGCCAGCAGGCGACCGCCGACGCCGTCTCTGGTGTCGAGAAAGACCGATGGTGTCAGTTGCAGTTTGGTGTTGTTGGAAAAGTTGTGTTGGCGGCGATGGCGTCCCATCAGGTAAATATCCGGCCCCGAGTGTACGCCGACCCGGAGGTCCATCGTTTCTCTAAGTGTTGAAAGTTTTGTCCAACGTAGCGCTGCATTGTAGTTGTCGTCAGTGGTGTCAGCCGGTTGTTGGGGCCGGTTTCCTTCCAGCGGTAGTAAGTTATAGTCATCAACTTCTTCGTTGGAGAGCAGCAGGTCGAACCGTTCTTTGAGTTTTGGAAGTCGAACCTTCACCCGCACTCGGGCATCGGTATCGTTTCCTCCATGTTCACTGAATTCCCATCCTACGGTGATACGGGTGCGCATGGTCGCTGCTTCGTCCTGATCACGGCGGTCACCAAAAAACTGATCGAACCATGCGGCAGTTTTTTGTGTACGGAATAAAAGAGCATCGTGGGAACGATCCAGCCAGTTTACATCTTCGTTGGAACTCTGTGGTGTTATCTCTTCCCCCCAGGCCGGAGAGATGGCTATAAGGATCACTATGAAGAGTAGAGTCAGCCGTCTCATCGTATGCTACTTTCTGTGGAGTTGAATTGTTTTAAGTATATTCTTTATCTCTAGTGTAGCGTAGAAATTGACCATGCCCAGTGCTCAGAAGAATATAAGGTTAACCAATTCGTTGCATAAGAAGAATACGCTGATCGAAGCGGCTAAAAATGGCCACCAGCTTGGGAGGTTGAAGCTGCTTTTTGGCACAGGATGCTGGTGTTTGACCTGCCACAGGGCCAGATTGACTAATGTGAATACACAAAGCATTAACAATGATGTTGTGATAGCCAGAGAGTCGAGGCGACCGATGAATGCCAGGGTGGCAATGGTCGCAGCAGCCGTAAGGGTGGCATTGGTTGGTGTGCGGGTGTGTGGATGGATTCTATTGAACCAGCGGGGCAGTTGCTGGCGGCTGCTTAGTCCGTAAAGAACCCGTGATACCATGATCATTTGAATCAATGCACCGTTAATAATGGCAAACAGGCTGATAATGGACATGATCTCAGGTGGATAGCCGGTGTACAGATGGAAGAGTGTCGTCAGGGGTGCCGGGTCGGTTGCCAGTTGTTCGATGGGCATCGCCAAAAGTGCCGATAGCATAATCAACAGGTAGAGGATGCTGGTGATGACCACGGTGATCAGAATCGCATAGGGTAGGGTACGTTGTACGTTTTTGACCTCCTCGGCGACATCGACCATATCTTCAAAACCGATGAAGGCATAGAATGCCAGCAGACCACCGCTGAAGATTGTTTTCCAGTCGCCCAGAGAAACGCCTGGTAATAATGCCAGCCACTGTTGTGAAACGGTCGTGAGAACGTCATGGCCCGCGATGATAACGCACAGCAACCCCCCGACCTCTAAAATAGTGATAATGCCGGCGACAACAACAGACTGAACAATGCCCCACAGTGCCAAGATCAACAGTAGCGCAGTTGTGATGGCGATTAAGAGGACACGAGGTAGATCAAGGAACGGCTGAAGTTGCAGGGCAAAAGCATTAATCAGGGCAGCTGAGGAGACCGCCCCGGCGGAAACGACTAACAGGCCGACGAAACGGGCCAGTTTGACGGAATGAAATCCCTGTTGAACGTAGAGGGCCGCTCCGGCAGCCTGCGGAAATCGGCTGGACAATTCTGCAAATGAAAGGGCCGTCAGGGAGGCGAGTATGGCGGCAAAAATAAACGAACAGGCCGACAACATTCCCGACTGTTGAGCCAGTTCCCCGACCAATGCATAGATTCCGGCACCAATCGTTGTCCCCAGGCCATACATCACCAGTGGAATCAGGGTTAAGCTGCGCTTGAGTGTGGGTCGCGGTGTCGGTTGCGGCATGGCCGATCCCTTCATGACGTGATTGTTCTGTTTCCGATTATGCTCACATCGGCAATCAATTTCAGTCTAACAACAGGGCGTTGGATTTCAAATTGTGTGCAACAAAATAGCAACGTTTGACAGGGGTAGATATCGACGCTATGGTGGCCATATGGTTAATATGATTTTGTTTTCATCTATAGTGAGCCGATGAGTTTACGTACTGTTCTGTTCAGATTGATGGTTCCCGGTGGGCTGGTTTGTGTTTTGGCGGCCTGTGTTTGGTTCTGGCAGCCCCGACCGGCATTTTTTTCGGCAAGTTTGCCTTTTTACCCTTATTTTGTTGCCCTTCTCGGCACCTTTCTATGTTGGCGTTTTCGCCGCTCCCGTCTGTTGTTGATCCTGCTGCTGTTGGCAATGGGCTATAGTCTCCCCTATGTGATCCCTGATGCACAGTGGCTCAGCGTCGCCCGGACGGTGTGGACACTATTGTTTCCACTCAATGTTGTCTGGTTGGCACTGCTTTCAGAGCGGCAACTCTTTTCATGGGCGATGCTTGGCCGTCTGCTGTTTATCATTGTGCAACCCGTTGTTGTTGTCGTGTTGTATCAAGCTGAACCGGATATTTTTTTACAGCTTCTCCATTTTACTCCTCCTCTGTGGCCCTGCTCCTGGACGGGGGCGGTATTGCCGCTGAGTTGGCTGGTTGCCACTTGTGTGTTTATTGTCTTACTGTTACTGACTTTTTTTCGCTCGACCGTTGAACATGCGTCATTGGTGTGGTTGGTGACAGCGGTGTTTGCCGCTGAGTTTGTCTCTTCTGAATTGTCGTCGTACCTTTTTTCGACGGCAGCTCTGCTGCTGATTATCGGTTTGCTGGAAGCCTCCTACGCCATGGCGTTTCGAGATGAGTTGACGGGGCTCGAAAGTCGTCGTGCAATGAGTGATTATTTGCATCGATTACGTAGCGGTTACATTCTGGCTATTGTTGATATTGATCACTTTAAAAAGGTCAATGATACCCATGGTCACGATGTCGGTGATCAAGTGCTGAAAATGGTTGCCGGTTGTCTGGCACGGGTGTCCGGCGGCGGGAGAGCTTTTCGCTATGGTGGGGAAGAGTTTGTCTTGGTCTTTGCGGGTGCTGATAAAGACGAGGTGCTCGATTGTCTGAATTGTTTGCGCGAGCAGGTGGGGAACAGCTCTTTTGCGCTACGTGGTGCTCCCCGACCGGCACGTAAACCGAAACGGGTTGTTCCGGCGGCAAAGTCACAACGTTCGATACGGGTGACAGTGAGTATTGGCGTGGCCGAATGGCAGCGGGGTCTGGATAGTCAGCAGGTGATCAAGAGGGCCGATCTGGCACTGTACCGAGCGAAAAAGGGTGGGCGGAATCGTGTCATCGGCTGATCCTACTGCGCCGAGCAACCATGGCCAGCGTTTATTCATTGCTGTTGATATTGATTCGGCAGTCAAGGCCAAGCTGTTGCAGTGTCAGGGATGCCAGAGCGTTCTTGACGATGCTGCGTTGCGTTGGAGTCGCGCCGATCAACTCCACCTGACTCTGGCCTACCTTGGCCCTCAGCCCTGCGGTTGTTTGGATTCGCTGGTCGAACAGTTATCTCTGCGGTTGAAAAACCATCGTTCTTTCACTCTTCAGATCGATCACATCAGTAGTTTCCCCCGTCGACGACCGAAGGTTCTGGTTGCGCAATGTATCAATTCGTCGGCACTGGAGAGCCTCTATCGGTCGGTTCATACCGCAGTGCGTGATGCCGGCCTTGTTATTCCTCCACCACCGCACCATTTTCATCCGCATATTACCTTGGCACGTTTAAAGTGTGGTTCGACCCTGGATCTGAATCTGCCGTTGCATCTGAGTATGTCGGTTTCAGTCGTAACTCTTTTTCACAGCGATCTAACCCCTGAACGGGCAATTCACACCGCAGTGCAGCGTTTGAAGCTTGTTGATCAGTGAAGAGGCTGTTCAATTTAAGCTGTCTGGTAGTGCCCCCCCCGTTTGTCGCCGCCGAGCGTAATGAGCGTCAACGAGGATGGTTGCCCGAAAACTGTCTGAGCGCAGCGATTTTTTCGGGTTCCTCGGTGTAAATTTTGTAGGTCTGGTTAGCGAAGCGTAACCCGACAACTGCTGATCCGAAACTCCTTAAACCCAAGATAAAATTCGCTGGTTTCGTCCCGCAGTCGACACCCTTTCTTTGCAAAGCCCCAAAGTAAGGGTGCAAAGAAATGGCTTTAAAAACCGGCCCTCCGGGAGTCGCAGACCCACTTACGATGAGTCGTTTTCCGTTATGCTTCACCTTGGCGGCAAGTCGAATCTCTCGACCGACTGAGTAGTCTCTTTTTACAACCAACGGCGTTAAATAGCTTGATGCCGTACCGCTCTCTACTTTTCCTGTGGCACCGTTATGCAGAACCCTGTTGGCGTAATACCACTGTTTATCTGTTCATCTAACTAATCATGATTCAGCAGCGTCTGTATATTATTTGCGTGGCTGATAGGGGCAATAGCTGGGGCGTGGGCCAATATGGGGATGATTACGGCAGGTGTCTGGGCGTTGGTCGTAAATCGTGCAACGGCGACTCTTGGTGTCAAGGTACAAGCAGTCGTCATTGGCCATACGTGACAAGGTAAAGATCTCGTTCTTGAAGTTGAAATGATCGATGATCCCTTGTTTTTTCAGTTGTTTGGCAAGCTTTTTGGCCGGTTCCTGAGCCTCAAACTCGCTGATGACACCCAGGCGAACCAGATCGCTGAGCCGAACTTCCACCGGCAAGGTGCAGCAAGTGGCGTGGCAGCTTTGGCATAACTTTGCCGAGTATTTGGCCCAGGTGGATGTTTCGTCGATATCGGAGCACGGGGGGAGGTTGGTCGTCATGGGATTGTCTTTTTCTGAGGGTTGTCTCTCCCCGGCACACGGGACAGCGGGACACGGGGAGAGGATCTCTATTTGATTTTACGGCATTCGAGATAGAAGCGTTTTTCGTCCGCTTCGCCCATGGAAAACGTTTTGCGGGGCAGGGCACCATCGAGAATAATGGTCTTGAACAGGTCGTGTTTGGAGATCGCCGGCAGGTAAAAACCGGCACAGTCGTCTTGCGACCCCAGATCTGTAACACTTTGATTGCCGTGAATGTAATCAATGCGTGTTTGTGGGTTGTTGGCCAGATACTGATCGAGAAACGCTTGCAGCGTGGCAACAACCAGAGTGTATTCAGGTTGATCAATGCAGCATAAGCCGAATTTACCGGCGAGGACACAGTGGAAGCTGTGTTGCTTGTCTGTACTGGTTGCCTGTTGTTCGGCGTCTGCCAAACTGTCGCATGGTACAAAGCTGAACGGGGTGCCACGCTGAGAAAAGAAGCGTTCCATTTCGGTGAGCATGTTGGCGTTATTGACGGCGAACAGCACGCGATGGATTGCCTCAAACTCCAAACCGCTGTCGTGGACATTGACCAACTCCACCAAGGCGAAGCGCGCCGGGTGATCCATAATGGCGACTTTGTCGTCGGCTTCCTCTTTCAGTTGTTCCCAAATGGCTTTGGCAGTGGCAAAAGAGTGGTTGCCGTCACCCATAGCGTAGAGCATCACCTCATCATCGACCTGATATTTATCACGATAGGCTTGAGGGTCGGCCAGGGCTTCGAGGGCGGAGGCCACTTGAGCAATCAACTGCGGGTTATCAACGCGATAACCGGTGAGGTGTCCACCGTTTTCAAGCAGTTCGAAATCGTAGACGGTTTCCAGTTTCTCTTCAAATAATGGTTCAATCACCGTGCGCTTTGGATCATCGATCAGCACCATGATGTGTGGTAACTCGATGGGGGCGTTCCGGCGAACTTTGATACGTGGCGGCAGACGGTCGAGGATTGTCCCTTCCGTTGCGCGAATCAGGCTTTGAGCGCCTTTGTTGTAATCATACTGCTCCAGATCGAGGGCCAGAATCAATCCTTTGCGCGAGTCGACATGGGCTGTTTTGCGGTCGAGTAGGATAAAGCCGGCTGGTTGTTCAACCAGACTGCCGTCAGCCAGGTAATTTTCCATGTTCGCATTGATTTTTTCAATCCGCTGCTCGGCATCATCATCTTCAAGGTTAACCTCAGGGAAGATGAGGTTAAGGGTTGAGATCGCCCCTTTAGTCTGTTGCTCAAGGCGTTGCCAATAGTTGCGGTCAGAGGTGTACTGGTCACAGGCAATTACAGCCCAACGCTGCATATCGGTTCCCGGTTTGGGCAACAAAATTTGTGGTACCTGCAGGCCAATGCGATCAAAAGTCATGGAAAGAGTTCTCCTGGTTCATGAAAATGGATAAAGTGAGCCATTCGTCTACCATCAACGAAGTCATAGTGGTATCATGTTTTGCCCGATTTGAGAACCATAGGATCATATTTTCAATCCTTTACAGGAAGATACAATCAAGGAGATACAATCATTATGTTGTACGTGATTCACTGTGTTGATAAAGAGAACTATCTGGACGTTCGCATGGCCAATCGTCCAACCCATGTCGAATATCTCAAAAGCTTTGGCGATAAGCTGTACGCTGCCGGCCCGACGCTGGATGATGCCGGAAATATGAATGGTTCTGTGGTGATCCTTGATGTCGAGGAAAAACAGCAAGCCGAAGCTTTTGCCGCCAACGATCCTTATGCCAAGGCGGGTCTGTTTGCCCAGGTGACCATTGTTGCGTGGAAGAAGGTATTGCCATAGATGCCCTGCGTCGGGTCATCCGTTCGTGTCATAGTATACAGCGCCTTTTTTTCGGTAGAGTGGTCTGAACGTCATTTTGCCGATTTGCTATGCCGGTTGCCGGACTCTCTTCATCCGCAGGTGTTACGGTTTCGTCGTTGGCAGGATCGTCAATGTAGTCTGCTTGGCAAACTTTTGCTGGCTGATGCTCTGGAAGAGGGCGGATATGACCCGGAGCTGCTGAACAAAATACGTTATTCTAATCATGGCCGCCCCTTCATTGATGGTGTGGATGATTTTAATATTGCCCATTCCCATCAAGGGGTGGTTTGTGCTTTTGGTATCAATACGACAGTTGGTGTTGATATAGAACAGAAGCGTGTCGTGAAACCACGCAATTTCAGCCTGTGTATGAGTGAACATCAGATTGTAGACATGGAAGCGCAGACTGATCCAGATGTTGCCCTGCTGACGATGTGGGTGGAAAAAGAGAGTGTTGTCAAAGCGCACGGTGTTGGCATGAGCTATGATTTTCGTCGTCTTGAAGCCGATGGTCCGCGTTATCGTATTGATCACAGTGATTACTATATTCATCACCTCAGTGTGCATAAAGACTATCAGTGTTGCGTGACAACAGATGCTCCGGCGGTCGAAATTGATCTGAAGCCGCCTCGGCTGGAATAGGCGGACGTTCTGTTTTTTGTGATTGAACGATTGGGATAAATATCAAGCTGATACTCATCAGGAATGTCAACGTAAAAGAATGGTTGTTTTCTAACGGAAACACTATAATTTATAGGATTATAACTTTTTCTGTCATATCCAGAGAAGACTAAATAGAGGATGCGCATGTCTGTTCTTAAAGGTACGGGACAATTTTTCTGCCTGCTTCTGCTGGCATTGACTGTTGCCGGTTGTAGCATCACTAATATAGGTGGAAACTTCAGTCAGGCATTGGCAAATCATGATGATCCGGCTCTAGTGCGTGACGGCGCTCCCAGCTATTTATTGTTGGTCGATAGCCTGATTGCAGGCGACCCGGACGATGAGGACTGGTTACGTAGCGGCGCCAAGTTGTACGCCATGTATTCTGCCGTTTTTGTCGATGATCCCCAGCGGGCACGTCGCTTGTCGGAGCGTGCCTTTGACTATGGTCAACGGGCGTTGTGTGCGGACAATTCCGACGGTTGTGGCCTGATTGCACAGCCCTACGCGGCATTTCGTTCCACGTTGGATGAATTTGATGATGATGAGCTGCCTTCGTTGTTTACGTTGACCACCAGCTGGATGGTGTGGGCGCAGAATCACAGTGACGATTGGAATGTCGTTGCCGCCGTTCCGAAGCTGGAACTGTTGCTGCAGCGCATTATCGAACTGGATGAAGGCTATGAACATGGCCGGGCCTGGATGTATCTTGGTATCCTGTACAGTTTCAGGCCGCCATCCCTTGGTGGCAATCCAGAACAATCCCGACAGTGTTTTGAACGGGCGATGGTGTTGAGTGAGGGTCGGGACTTCAGTGTTAAGGTGGCCTATGCCCGTTATTATTCGCGCATGATTTACGATCGTGAGTTGCATGATCGGTTGCTTTTTGAAGTGCGCAATGCTAATCCGCAGAGCAATGGCTTGACATTGATGAATATTCTGGCCCAAGAGCAAGCGGAAGTACTGTTGGAGAGTGCGGAAGACTATTTTTAACCTGATTGTAATTCGTGTTGCAGAGGAACTAAATGCAGAAATTAAGCGTTGTCCTTTTATTATGTTTTTCTCTGGCATTATCGCAGAGTGCGTTTGCCACCACCTTTAAAATTGCTACCGTGGCTCCCGAAGGCTCGCAGTGGATGCAGCAGATGCGTGCTGGAGCGGTGAAAATCAAGGAACAAACTGCCGGTCGGGTGACCTTGAAATTCTATGGCGGTGGCGTCATGGGCAACGAAAAAAGCGTTTTGCGTAAAATGCGGGTCGGCCAGTTGCAGGGCGGAGCGTTAACCGGTGGCGGTTTGAGCAAGATCAGCTCAGATCTGTTGTTATACGGCCTGCCGCTGTTGACACATACCATCGATGAAATGAACTATGTGCGTGAGCAGATGGATACGGTGTTGATTCAACAGCTTGAGCAGTCCGGTTTTATTAGTTTTGGTTTTGCCGCCGGTGGTTTTGCCAATCTGATGAGTCAGAATCCCATTGCTGAGGTTGAAGACCTTAAGGGGAGAAAAGTGTGGGTTCCCGAGGGAGATCGGGCCAGTTATGCGGTGATGGAAGCTCTGGGGTTGGCACCGGTAACGTTGCCGTTATCCGATGTATTGACCGGTCTGCAAACCGGCCTGGTGGAAGTGATCGGCACGTCGCCGTTGGGTGCGTTGGCTTTTCAATGGTATACCCGCGTCCAATATATTACCCCGATGCCGCTGGCCTATATCTATGCCGCACTGGTGATCGATAAACGCCATTTCAAGCGCTTAAGCTGCGCGGACCAACAGGTGATGCGCGATGTTCTCGGCGACATCTATAAAAACATCGATCAACAGAATGTTGAAGATAACCGCAATGCACTCCAGGCTTTGCAACAACAAGGGTTGGAGCAGGTTGAACCGAAAGAGGGGGAACTTGAACGCTGGAATGCCGTTGCTAACGGCGTCATGCAGCAGATGGCTGCCCAAGGCTTGTTTTCCATGGAACTCTACACCCAAGTGCAGCAGCATTTGCAGGTTTACCGTCAAAACCATTGCTCCGATTCCGGCCTGTCAGCTTCACCCATTGGCTCCGGCACTGCAATTCAGTAATGAAATCGATTGTCCTCACCATGGCGACTTGGGTTCGCCGTTTAGAAGATGCTCTGCTGGCAACCTTGCTCGGGGTGATGGTGATTCTGGCCGTCGGCCAGATTATCCAGCGTAACCTTTTGGGCAGCGGTTTTGTCTGGACCGATGAGTTCCTGCGTATTCTGGTGCTGTGGTTAACGATTTTTGGTGCCATTGTTGCCAGTCGTGCTGATCATCATATCCGCATGGACGTGTTGCTACGTCTTCTTCCTGAACGCTGGCAATATCGACTGCGACGGCTGATCTATGCCTTGACGGCAGTTGTCTGTTTTGTCTTAGCCTGGCATGCAATGAAGTTTGTCCTTATTGAGGTGGAATTTGGCAGTGTGTTGCTGGGAGATTATCCGTCATGGTGGTTTCAGTGTGTGATGCCCATCGGCTTCGCATTGATTGGTTGGCGTTACCTGTTGCTGCTGATCTATCCGCATCGAGCCGACAAGCAAGCGGAGGGTGAGGTATGATAATAACCATCACGGTTCTGGCATTGCTGGCGTTGTCGGGGATGCCGCTGTTTGCGGTCATTGCCGCCGGTGCCTTGTGGGGTTTCTATCAGTCCGGTGTCGATCTGGCGGTCGTTGCCATCGAATTCTACCGCATCGCTGAAATGCCGGTGTTGCTGGCCATTCCATTGTTCACTTTTGCCGGTTATTTGCTCAGTGAAAGTCAGGCACCTGGGCGGCTGGTTGCTCTGACCCAGGCGCTCATCGGCTGGATGCCCGGTGGGCTGGCCATCGTTTCGTTGATGGTCTGTGCTTTTTTTACCGCTTTTACCGGTGCTTCCGGTGTCACCATCATTGCTCTTGGTGCGCTGTTGTATCCGGCGTTGCGTCAAGACGGTTATACTGAAAATTATTCGCTGGGGCTGGTGACCACTTCGGGGAGCCTCGGACTGCTGTTTGCGCCGTCATTGCCCCTGATCCTCTACGGAATCGTCGCCCAACAGCTTAATGTTGGTCCCCCCATCTCCATCGATCAATTGTTTCTGGCAGGTATCTTTCCCGGCCTGCTGATGTTGCTGTTGCTCGGTGGCTGGAGTTGCTGGAAAAACCGTGCTTTGCGCCAGCCGTTAAGCGATTTTTCCTGGGTCAAGGTACGAAAAGCCGTTTTTGCTGCGGCGTGGGAGCTGCCATTGCCGGTGGTGGTGCTGGGCGGTATTTATAGCGGTTTTTTTGCTGTTTCCGAAGCGGCTGCCGTGACGGCCTGCTATGTGTTCGTTGTCGAGGTGGTGATCCGGCGTGAAATTGCGTGGAAAGCCCTACCAGGAGTGATGCACCGTTCCATGGTTCTGGTTGGCGGTATCCTGATCATCCTCGGGCTGTCACTGGCTTCGACCAATGTGATGATCGACAGCGGGGTGCCGGAAAAGCTGTTCAGCTTTGTTCAGAACACCGTCAGCAGTCGTTTGACTTTCCTGTTGCTGCTCAATCTGTTTTTGCTCTGTCTTGGCGCGCTGCTCGACATCTTTTCAGCCCTGGTGCTGGTGGTGCCGCTGATTTTGCCGGTCGCCGTCGGCTATGGCATCCATCCGATCCACCTCGGTATCATCTTCTTGGCCAATATGCAGATCGGTTATCTCACTCCGCCGGTGGGGATGAACCTGTTTATTGCCAGCTACCGTTTTGAGCGTCCCATCACTCAGCTCTATCGAGCTACTTGGCCATTTCTGGTGTTGCTGCTGATCTGTGTGGCGTTGATCACCTATATCCCTGAACTGTCGATGGTGTTGCTTTAGATCAAATCGCGACAGAAAGATTGGTTGGCACTGTCCACCGGCTTTGGCATTTGTCCACAATCATTCGCGGCTAAAGCCGACTCCTACAATAATCGCATCGTTTTCCCTTGGAGGAGCGGATTTGTCCGCGAAGGTTTGCTTTGTTCAACAAACATTTTTTATGGCAGCAATGGCAGCAGATAGAGCAGTAGCGTCAGGGTTCCGGCGCTGAGCAACGTGGTGATCATGATGGTGGAGGCCACCAGATCGGGTCGGGTATTGAAACGCAGGGCATAGAGCAGCGGCAATACCGCCGATGGCGTGCTGGTTTGCAAAATCAGGACATTGCGTTCAAGACCATCAACGTGCAAGAGCTTGCAACACAGCCAGGCCATTAGCGGGGCGACAAGTAGGCGTAAAAATGCAACGACCAGCATGAAGCCGCCGGGGATTCGCCAGTGGGTGCGGGAGATCTGCATCCCCAGCAGCACCAGCATTATCGGCACTGCCGCCTGCCCTAACAGTTCCAGCGGTCGCAGTAAAAAGATCGGCATCTCAACATGCATGATATTGAGTGCCAGCGCGACCACCACCGCATGCAGGATCGGAATCTTCAGGGCGTTTTTTACCGCGGCCGAGAGCTTGGCCTGTTTGCCCTGGGCGATGACAATGGCCAGACTGCCAAGGGGGATGTTGAAGGCGACAAAGACCAGGATCGAGATCGGCAGACCCTCATCACCAAAGGCAAAATAGCTCAGCGGCAAACCGAAATTGCCGACATTCATCATCACCGTGGTCAGCGTCAACGCCTGACGGCTATCGTAATCAATGTTGAGTAAGCGACCGGCCAGTTTAGCCAGAACCATCATCACCGCTGTGTATAGCAGCATAAAGCACAGTACATCCAGAGCTTGTTCACTATGGATCGGCTGTTTGAGCAGGGCGCTGAGCACCAAGGCTGGGGCAAACAGATACAGTGATGATATGGTCAGCGGCTGGAGTTCGATTTTGCCAAAGCGTTCCAGCGCCCAGCCACTGAAGATCATGATGAACACCGGCAGGATAATATTGATAAACAGCATGCAATTGTAACTTTCATGGACAAAGAGTTGATGGCGTCGCAAAAAGTCCGCCCTACTGCGTTGTAGTGTTTTTTCAAGACCTCGACATACAACTTGTATGCCTTCACCCTTGAAAAAACACTACGCCTTGCAGGTCGAAATTTTTGCTTAGCCATCTAATTTATTTTTGCGAGACCATCGAGAGTTGGTCCCTGAATTTCGTATACGGTAACAGCTGCAAAACACTGCTTATTTACGTTGACAGGGTCATGAATATCCTGATTTAATCACATTTTGTCTTCGAATGCAGCCGACAATGGTTGCAGGACGCTTAGCTGTATCCGTGGATACAGGTATTATTCACACTGGGAGGAAGTACCTCATGATGAATCCATTGGCTAAAGAATTGAATGAAATGCTGGCGGAGAGCAACCCGCATGTGCTTGAAATGTTATCTGATTTGGGTAAAAATTTGTTTTTCCCCAAGGGTATCTTGACCCAATCAGCTGAAGCCAAAGAGAAAGCTCATCGTTTTAATGCCACCATTGGTATCGCTACGGAAAATGGCGGTCCCATGTACTTGAATTGTATTCGGGAAAAGCTCAGCGCTTTTGAGCCTAAAGATATTTTCCCTTACGCGCCACCGGCAGGAAAACCGGAACTGCGTGCTGTCTGGCGTGAAAAGATGCTGCGTGAAAATCCCAGCATGCAGGAGAAAGAGTTCAGTAATCCTATCGTCACCAACGCTCTGACACATGGTCTGTCTATCGTTGCCGATATGTTTATCGATGAGGGCGATCAGATGGTTCTGCCCGACATGATGTGGGGTAACTACAATATTACTTTTACCACCCGCTGTGGTGCGGTCATTAAGAAATACCCAACCTTCACTGTTGACGGTGGTTTTAACGTTCCGGCATTCAAGGCCGAGTTGAAAAACGTCGCTGCTGAAAAGGGTAAGGCGATTGTTTTGCTCAACTTCCCCAACAATCCAAGCGGTTATACGCCGACGGTGGAAGAGGGTGATGCGATTGTTGCGGCGATTAAAGAGGTAGCCGAGGATGGCTGCAATATCGTTGCGATTACCGATGACGCCTACTTTGGTCTGTTCTATGAAGATTCCATGAAACAGTCCCTGTTCGGTCAGTTGTCTAATCTCAATCCCCGCGTATTGGCGATCAAACTCGATGGTGCCACTAAGGAAGAGTATGTCTGGGGCTTCCGCACCGGCTTTATCACCTTTGCCGACGGTCATCAAGAGGCGAATCCCAAGGTGCTTACCGCCCTTGAGAAGAAGACCATGGGTGTTATCCGTGCAACCATCTCCAACTGTCCGCATCCCGGTCAGACCTTTGTTCTTGACGCTTTAAGCTCAGAGCAATATCCGGCGCAAAAAGCTGAGAAGTACGCAGTGCTGAAGGGGCGGGCATTGAAGGTTAAAGAGGTGTTGGCCGATGAAAAGTATGCCGCATCCTGGGATTACTACCCGTTCAATTCGGGTTACTTCATGTGCCTGAAGATCAAGAATGTTAATGCTGAGACCTTGCGTGTACACTTGCTGGACAAGTATGGCGTTGGTGCTATCTCTATCGGTAAAACAGATCTGCGTGTTGCGTTCTCCTGCATTGACGAAGCTGATATTCAGGAACTGTTCGATCTGATCCATCAGTCGGTAAAGGATCTGGTCTGATCTAGCTGCGAGTTCAGGTAATACCGGCCCGCCGAAATTCGGCGGGCTTTTTTATGGATACGGCTATCAAGTATCGTTGTTTTTGAGGATAAGCATGAAGTTTTTTTTGTGTGTCGTCGGGGTTATTCTGGTGATTGAGGGCATCCCGTGGTTTTTATCGCCGCAGGGTTTTAAGCGGATGCTGTTGCAGATGTTGCCGGTTCCCGAAGGGACGTTGCGACTGCTCGGTTTACTGCTGATGCTCAGCGGTCTGCTGACGGTTTATTATGCCATGGAAATGGTTGGTTCGTAGCGGATTATGAAGAGTCGACGATTTGATGTTGGTGCAGGGTTTTAATGATGTATGTTACTGATTTTGACTATGAGTTGCCTGACGAGCTGATTGCGCAATATCCGGCAGAACAGCGCGATGCCTCGCGCTTGATGGTACTGGATCGACAGCAACAGAAGATTCAATCGGATCTGTTCGTCCATATTGATCGCTATTTTAAATGCGGTGATGTGCTGGTGGTGAACGACACGCGGGTGATTCCGGCACGCTTGCTTGGCCACAAGGAAAGCGGCGGCAAGATCGAGGTGTTCTTGGTGCGCAAGCTCGATCTTGAAGGGGAGTGCTGGTTGTGCCTGACCCGCTCCTCCAAGAGTCCGAAGCCCGGCACCCGTTTGCTGCTGGCGGATCGATTAAAAGCGACAGTGCTGGAGGGGGGCGAGCAGGGTTATCGCCATATTCGCTTTGAGGGTTGTTTCGATGCTGATGGTGATTTTCTCGCTTTACTCGATGAAATTGGCAAGTTGCCCCTGCCGCCCTATATCAGTCGTGAACCGCAGCGCGAAGATCGCGAACGCTATCAAACCACCTTTTCGGCGAAACCTGGAGCGGTGGCTGCACCGACGGCCGGCTTACACTTTACCGAGCAGGTTCTGGAGCGGCTGCGGGCCAAAGGGGTGATCATCTGTCCGTTGACCCTGCACGTTGGTCTCGGCACCTTCCTGCCGATTCGGGTGGAAAAAGTTCTCGATCATCGTATGCATGGCGAACATTATCAGATCCCCCAGCAGACGGCTGACGAGGTGAACCTGGCCAAACAGCAGGGCCGACGAGTGGTGGCCCTGGGTACGACGGCGACCCGCACTCTTGAATTTTCCGTTGATGATCAGGGGGTGTTGCAAGCTGGTGATGGCATGACCGATATGTTTATCTATCCCGGCTATCAGTTCAAGATTGTCGATGCGTTGGTGACCAATTTTCACCTGCCGCAATCCACCTTGCTGATGCTGGTCAGTGCCTTGGCCGGGAAAGAATTTGTTCTCAAGGCCTATCAGCAGGCCGTCGAAGAAAAATACCGCTTTTTCAGTTATGGCGATTGCATGTTTATCCACTAGGGGAGACGTGTCGGTCGTCCTTGTTGACCCCCTGTGGAAGCGACTTTAGCCGCGAATAGTTCAGTATGGTTAAAATCAAAGTCAAGTTCGCGGGACTCGCCCCGCAGGCGACGTACTTTTTGCCAAGCCTCAAAAAGTAAGCAAAAATGGCTTTTTAAACAAAAGTAACCAACTGTGATTTACAACGGTTTCAGGGTGTGCACTGCATAGCAGCCCGAGCTGCGAAAGGCGGGCCTGATCCCTTGCGGCCCGCTTAACTTGATAGATGATATTTCATCATGGCCGGTGTATCCGTTTAATGGCGCAATGTTTGAAATGCATCGGGATTTTTCGTTTGTCGTTGCCGTATACAATGTACTTTTTGCTCAAGAGGATAATTGATGTCGATACGTTTTGATCTGTTGGCCACAGATTCACAGTCGTCGGCCCGACGTGGTCGCTTACATACTGCCCATGGTGTGGTCGAAACGCCGGTGTTTATGCCGGTGGGTACCCAGGGAACCGTTAAGGCGATGCTCCCTGAATCGCTGGAGAAGCTGGGGGCGCAGATTATTCTGGGCAATACCTACCACCTGTTTCTGCGGCCCGGTCATGAGCTGATACGGCAGATGGGTGGTTTGCACAAGTTTATGAACTGGTCCGGTCCCATCCTTACCGATAGTGGTGGCTTCCAGGTGTTCAGCTTGGGCAAGCTGCGCAAGATTGACGAGGAGGGGGTCCGTTTTCAGTCCCATCTTGACGGCGCGCATAAAATGATCACTCCCGAATCGTCGATTGAGATCCAGCAGGCTCTCGGTTCCGATGTCATTATGGTGTTTGACGAGTGTATCCCTTATCCGGCGACCCGTGATTACGTGGTCGATTCGACAGAACGATCCATGCGTTGGGCTCGGCGCTGCAAAGAGGCTCATCAGCGCGAGGATGGCAGTGCGCTGTTCGGCATTGTTCAGGGCGGTATGTATGAAGATCTGCGCAAGAAGAGTGCGGCAGATCTGGTGGAGATTGGATTTGATGGCTATGCCATCGGTGGGTTGTCCGTCGGCGAAAAAGCCGAGGTGATGTACGAGGTGATGGATTACACCCTGCCGGAGCTGCCGGAGGACCGTCCACGCTATGTGATGGGGGTGGGCACACCGGAAAATCTCATCGAAGGGATCAGCCGTGGTGTCGATATGTTCGACTGCGTGATGCCGACCCGCAATGCTCGCAACGGGGTGTTGTTCACTAGTTTTGGTAAGGTCAGCATCAAGCAGGCCCGCTATCGGGATGATCCATTACCCATCGACCCTGAGTGTGATTGCTACGTCTGTAAAAACTACAGTCGTGCTTATTTACGCCACCTCTATCAGAGCAATGAGATCCTGTCATCCATGCTCAATACTATGCACAATCTCCATTATTATGTGCAGCTGCTGGCCCAGGCACGTCAGGCTTTGGAGCAGGGAGCATTCAGTGACTTCAAGAAAGAGTTTTATCGTCGTCGTCAAAGTGGTGTTGAGCTTGAAAGTTAGAACGTAACGCGCTATAAAGTCATGTTTAGAATTTATTTTTTGTAAGATTTCCATGTTGTTATTAATTGCGAACGATCATTCATAAGGAGAAAATCAAATGGTTTCAGAAGCTTACGCAATGGCAGGTCAGTCTGGCGCAGGTGGTGGTCAAGGGTACGAAGGGATCATGATGCTGGTGATCATGTTTGGCATTTTCTATATGCTGCTCATCCGTCCCCAGCAGAAACGCGCCAAGCAGCATCGTCAGTTGCTCGATGCCTTGCAAGCGGGTGATCAGGTTGTCACAGCCGGTGGTATCCATGGTCGCATTGTCACCGTTCAGGAGAACGTTGTCACCATCGAGATCGACAAAGGGGTCAAAGTCAAGTTGAACCGGGCGTCGGTTACCGGGACCAAAGAAGAGGCTTAAGTCTGTTTTAGAGTCTGCTCAATCGGAGCAGACTCTTTTTCTGTAATCTCTGTACACGGGAGTAGATATCGGTATGTCGAACAGCATCAAAATGCGCGCAGTGCTGGTTCTTTTATGTCTGGTGGTGTCGCTGGCGTCATTAGCCCCGACATTTATGAAAGACAGTTTGCCAAACTGGTGGCAAAATGCCTTTGATCCGATCCATCTTGGACTGGATTTACAAGGGGGAATGCATCTGGTTCTGGGGGTTGAGGTCGACAAAGCCGTTGAGAGTCGACTGGATAGTGTTGTTGATCAGACGGAATCGTTACTGCGCGATGAAGATGTGATCTTCAAGCGGATCGAGCGCCTTGGTGGCGAGCGTATGGCGGTTACCGTCTATGATGCCGATGCCGGTGCCGAACTGGATGCGTTGATTCAGGAGAATTTCCCCTCTCTTGAACCGATGAGTCTTGGTGCTGCCGAAGGCTACATCCAGAAAAACTACCGTTTCAGCGATGCCGAGATCTCCAACATCAAGGATTATGCGGTACGTCAGGCGCTGGAGACCATGCGTAACCGTGTTGATCAGTTCGGCGTCAGTGAGCCGGTTCTGCAACGTCAATCGGGTAACCGCATTCTGATCCAGTTGCCGGGTGTCAAAGATCCACAGCGTGCTATTGATCTACTCGGCAAAACCGCCCGTCTTGAATTCAAGATGGTCGATGAAACTGCTGATCCAAAACTGGCTGCTCAAGGGATCGCCAAGCCGGGGACCAAGGTGCTGTATGAGCGTCATGTTGACCCGCGCACTAAGATGGTGACTGAAACTCCGCTGGTGGTGTTTGAAAAGACCGCCCTGACCGGCGATCTGCTCGCCGATGCCCAAGTTCGCATCGATACCCGTTTCAACGAGCCCTATGTCGCCATCGATTTCAATGCTGTTGGTGCCCAGCGTTTCGACCAGATTACCGCCGCCAATGTCGGTAAGCGGATGGCCATTGTCCTTGACGATACCATTTATTCTGCTCCCAATATTCGCGAGCGGATTTCCGGTGGCAGCGCCCAGATTAGTGGTGCCTTTACCGAGCAGGAGGCGACCGACCTCGCCATCATACTGCGCGCCGGTTCATTGCCTGCTCCGGTTAAAATCCTCGAAGATCGAACAGTTGGCCCCTCTTTGGGACATGACTCTATTTCTAAAGGGATCAATTCGGTGTTGATCGGTGCGATACTGGTGGTGCTGATGATGTTGGTCTATTACCGCGGTGCCGGTCTGGTAGCGAACATTGCCCTGACCCTCAACCTGTTGTTCATCATGGCGATGCTGTCTATGTTCAAGGCGACGTTAACATTGCCCGGTTTGGCCGGTATTGTTTTGACCGTTGGTATGGCTGTTGATGCCAACGTGTTGATTTTTGAGCGGGTACGTGAAGAGTTGCGACATGGCAAGAATCCACGCATCGCTATCGATTCAGGTTTCTCCAAAGCGTTTGTCACCATCGTTGATGCTAATATCACCACCTTGATTGCTGCTCTGGTGCTGTTCCAGTTTGGTACCGGCCCGGTTAAAGGCTTTGCCGTCACCCTGTCGGTAGGTATTATCGCTTCGATGTTTACGGCGATCTTTGTTTCTCGTCTGATTTTTGATCTGTTCCTTGATGGCCGCAAGGTCAAAAAGTTGAGTATTTAGGAGAGTAATATGCAGCTTATTAAACCCGATGTTAATGTTGATTTTGTCGGCAAGCGAAACATGGCTTTCGCGCTCTCCGTGGTTCTCATCCTGGTTGGCATCGTTTCGCTGATTGCTCATGGTGGCCCCAACTATGGTGTTGATTTTGCCGGTGGCACCCTGGTGCAATTGCGCTTTGATGAGCCCACCAGCGCTGAGCAGATCAAGAAGGCGTTGATTCCCGATACGTTAAGCTCCGGCACCGTTCAGCAGTTTGGTGATGAAGCCAATGAGTTTTTGATTCGCGTCCAAGAAAGCGATAGTGGTTTGCAGGGTTTACGTGGTCTGATCCTTCAGTCCCTTGAAAAAGTCTATGGGGTCGATAAGGTTGATCTGCGCCGTCTTGAGATGGTTGGTCCGCAAGTCGGGAAGGATTTGCGTACGCAGGGTCTGATGGCCATCGTTTATGCCATGATCGGTATCCTGGTGTATATCACTTGGCGGTTTGAATTTCGCTTTGCGGTAGGAGCCATCATTGCTCTGATGCACGATGTGTTGTTGACCCTCGGTGCCTTTTCACTGTTCGGCAAAGAGATCGATCTGCCGATCATCGCGGCCTTCCTCGCCATCATTGGTTATTCGCTTAACGATACCATTATCGTCTATGACCGTATTCGCGAGAACATGGGCAAGCACATGAAGTCCGGTTTTGCCCATACTGTTAACCGCAGTATCAATGAGACTCTGTCGCGTACTATTTTGACATCAGGTACGACCTTGCTGGTTGTGCTCGCCCTGTTCCTGTTTGGTGGTGGTGTGATTCATAACTTTGCTTTTGCGTTGTTGATTGGTGTGCTGGTCGGTACCTATTCCTCAATCTTTGTTGCCAGCCCGGTGTTGATTGCCTGGCAGGAGCATAAATCGCCAGCGGTGGAAAAGTAGTTTTTGCGACGCCATCATTTCATATCACGTAAACATCTGGGCCAGCCCCCGCCAAAGTCTCTACCTTGTTGCTGGGGACAGTCCCGAGTTTACTATCACAGTGGCTGACGGAGGGGTGATGAAAAATAAAGAGATGTGGTTAATCGCCTCTGTTGTATTTATTGTCGGACTGTTGGTTGGTCTGGTGGTGGGTGATGTCAAGAACAGCAAGCCGGTGCAAGTTGCTGTTCCTCAGAATATGGCGGCCCCAGCGGCGGTAAATAACACGACCGAGTTGTTGGAAAAGATCGTTGCCGAGCAGCCGGATAATCTCAATGCCTGGGTGCAACTGGCCCACGATCATTTTGATGCCAACCGGCCCATGGAGGCGGTTAAAGCCTACAGTAAAGCCTTGGCGCTGCGTCCCGAAGATGCGGATCTGTTGACCGACCAGGGGGTGATGTATCGCCGTCTGGGGTGGTATGATCAAGCGGTGAAAAACTTTACTAGTGCTGCCGAGGTGGATGGCACGCATATTCAGGGTTTGTATAATCTCGGCATTGTCTATCTTTACGATTTAGGCGATAAAGAGAGTGCACGTCAGGCTTGGAACCGTTATTTACAACGCAACCCCGGCGGAGCCGGCAGCGATCAGGTTCGTGAACAGCTTGATCAGATTCGGGAAAGTTTCGATACCCGTTTGCCACAGTAAAAGATCATAGATTAACACTCGCAGGACCGGTTTCCCGGTCCTGTTTTGTTTTTACCGGGATAAAAGGGATAAGATTAAATCCCTTCTCGCGTTAAGCCGCAAAGGGCGCCAAGAAGATCCTAACCCTAAAATCTTGTTTTTGGGTTTGATCTTCATCACTGTAAATAAGGAGTACCGATGCAACCATCACGAGGCCGCCGCTGGCTTGAGCGCACGGTAACTCAGACCGATATCAGCGGCTGGAGTGAACAGCTTCAACTCGATGAACTTGTATGTCGCCTGCTGACACTGCGTGGCGTGGATAGCCTTGCGTCTGCTGAACAGTATCTGTCGGCAACGTTATCATCACTGCCCGATCCGGGCTTGCTGCGTGGTGTTGACGTTGCGGTGAAACGTCTGAGCGTAGCCATTGCCAACGCAGAGCGCATTGCCGTGCATGGTGACTACGATGTCGATGGTATCAGCGGTACGGCGCTGCTCTGTCAGTGTCTGCGCTGGTTCGGTGCCACGGTGGATTACCATATCCCGTTGCGTATGCGCGATGGCTACGGTCTTTCCGCAGCGGCGTTGCGTCAGGCCGCAGCCGATGGCGTCGCCGTAGTGGTCTCTGTCGATTGTGGTATTTCTGCTGTCAACGAGGCAGCGCTAGCTGCTGAATTGGGGCTGGATCTGATCATCACTGATCATCACCAGCCACCGGAAACCCTGCCGTCTGCTGTCAGCTGTGTCAATCCCTGGTTGCCGGACTGCGATTATCCCGACAAGCGGCTGTCCGGGGTCGGTGTCGCCTTTATGGTGATGATCGCCCTGCGCGCTCAGTTGCGCCGCGAGGGTCGTTTGCCCAGCCCGGAACCCGATCTGCGTTATGTGCTCGATCTGGTGGCGTTAGGCACCGTCGCCGATCTGGTGCCATTGCAGGGGGTCAATCGGCTGCTGGTTCAAGCCGGTTTGCGCCTGCTTGATCAACAGCCGCGCCCCGGTGTGCAGGCCCTTAAGCAGGTGGCTGATGTTAATTCTGTGAGTGCCGGGGTGGTGGGGTTCAAGCTGGCACCGCGTCTCAATGCTGCCGGACGTCTCGAAGATGCCGCCATGGGCGTCGAGTTGTTGCTCAGTGAATCAGCGCATGAAGCGCAAGCGTTGGCCGAGCAGTTGAATCAGTTTAATCGTCAGCGCCAGAGCATCGAAAAAGAGGTGTTTGACCAGGCGGTAGAGCGGATTGAGAACGAACTGGTCGATGACGCCCTGACCATTGTCCTGGCTGACGAACGCTGGCATGCCGGAGTGATTGGTATTGTCGCCAGTCGGCTGGTCGAGTGCTATCAGCGGCCGACGGTATTGATCGCCCTTGACGACGGTAATGGTAAGGGCTCGGCGCGTTCCATCCGCGGTTTTCATCTCTATCAGGCCTTTGATGCCTGCTCGTCATTGTTGCGCGGTTTTGGTGGTCATGAATATGCCGCTGGTTTAACCATGGATGCGGTACAGCTGCCCGCATTTGCTCAGCAGTTTGAACACTATGCTCAGCAGCATTTGACCGTAGATGATCTGGTGACACTGCGCCACTATGACGCCGAACTGCCGTTGCAGGATATCGACCGCATGTTGTACGACAGCTTGCAGGCCATGGCTCCGTACGGCATGGGCAATCCAGAGCCGCTGTTTGTCGGTCGTCAGGTTCATATTCAGCAATTGGCGGTTATTGCTGAAAAGCATCTGCGCTTTACCGCTCAGCAGGACGGCTATAGCATGCCCTGTATCGCCTTTGGCATGGCCGAGCGGATGGATGAATTGACCGGGGAGGTCGATCTGATGTTTCAATTGTCCCTTAATTGCTGGCGTGACCGTGAGACCCTGCAGTTGAATATCAAGGATTTTGCCGCCAGTGGTGGCACCGAAACAGCAGGGAGCTAATGTCGTCTCGCAGTCGACGTACTTTTTTGCCCGAGCCGAATAAAAGTAAGCGAATACCCTGCTGGTGATCGGTAAATATCGTCGTCTTGTAGAGAGAATGGATGATATGTGAGTAGGTTTGCGCCAGCAGACACGCCCTCATCTGTTATTTGCTCACGACTTTGAATTTTCCCTGTTGCTCTGGTATCTTTTATCCGGCGATCAGTGTATTATGCATTTTGCACCTCCGCACCATCCCACTCATAATTATAGTACTATCCTTCTAATCGTTCGGAGTTGATGTGACGAAGGAAAGAGATCTGATTTTCGTGCCGGATTAATATGGTACGTCGAATTTAAGCTTGCCCTGTAGATTCCAGCGTACTGTGTGGTCTTTATTGGACATCTTTTGTTGCCTAAGTAAGGGAGTATCACTATGGAAAGTACCACGCTTTTGGCCGGTGACCCGATCGAAGCCCGCTGTACGAAATGTCGCAAAAATACTGACCATATCATCATTACCATGGGTGAAGAGGGCCCGGTAAAGGTGCAATGCGGTTCTTGTAGCCGTCAGCATAAATATAGACCACCAACCGTACCCAAAAAGCCTGCCGTACGGCGAGCTGTTGATCCCAAAATTGCCGAACGTAAAGAATGGGAACAACTAAAGCCAACCATGGAAGATATGAAGGGTCAGGATTATTCGATGACGGCGTCTTATAAGCTCAACTCTCTGATTAATCATCCGGTTTTTGGTTTGGGGATGGTGCAGCGTGTTGTCGGAGCGCAAAAGATTGAGGTTCTCTTTGAGGATGGCAAGAAAACCATGCGCTGTAAATAAGTGGTTTGTCTGGTTGGAACTTCAGGTTGAGAATATTGATCTGAGGTCGACCCAGTTGTATAAAAAAAGCCCCGCGAGCAATCGCGGGGCTTTTTTTTAAACTATATGCAAAAAAAACTTAGAGTTTGCACACATTGGCCGATTGAGGGCCTTTTTGACCTTGGGTGACCTCAAAGGTTACGCGGTCGCCTTCGGCGAGAGATTTGAAACCGTCGCCTTGGATTTCGGAAAAATGAACGAACACATCAGGTCCATTGTCCTGCTCGATAAAACCAAAACCTTTTGCGTCGTTAAACCACTTCACTGTTCCTTCTGCCATTTTTTTCTCCATGTTCCCCAGTGGGGATTTTTTCTGTGCAAGTTTGGTTCGCCCCAAAAATAAAAAAACACACGCCATAAGTGGCCTGTGTTCTTGATCCATGTTGACACCTTGTCAATCTGGTGGGCGAAAATAAACACACAAACTTGCTTTTAGTTGGCGTAAGATATCACGGCCTGAATTCGAAAAGCAAGCATTAAATGCACATCAATCATTATTGTCCGTTGTCAGGACCTTTATTTTTGTGGTGTTAGTTAAACATTCAATCGAGTTTGATCTTAATCTTAACCTCACCGCCGCTGATGCTCTCTTCAATACTTTCAGCGTTCTTGTCGGTCAACACACCGGCACTGATCTCTACGTCTTTCGTGTTTTTAGCTTCCCCGGTCAGGCGCTGTGGGGCTGCACTGCTAAGTTCGGATTGGTCTTTTTGGCTAAGCTCAGTGAGAACCTGTTCGCTGACTTCCAGTTTAATGTCTGGAATCACCACTTGCGGGGCCGGTTGTTGGCTGGTTTCCGTTTGTGTTGGTGCGGTGGTGTCCTCTTTGGTTTGACAGGCCGTGAGGGTTAACAGGGTCAACAGTAAGCTGATGCTGAGGGTGCGCATGGGAGATCTCCTTGTTTGTTTCGCGATGGGTAAATATATTCGATTTACTAGCAGTTTGTCGGACTTTTCGCCCCAAAAATGTTAAAATCGCCGGGTATTGAAAATCCCTGCGAAAGTGAAAAAACATGAGCGATACATTCCGCCAAGTCGATCGAAACACTCCCTTCCTTTTGC
>JAGGYC010000050.1 GCA_021162745.1 Desulfuromonas sp.
AGAAACCGGCTGAGAAACCGGCTGAGAAACCGGCTGAGAAACCGGCTGAGAAACCGGCTGAGAAACCGGCTGAGAAACCGGCTGGGAAACCGGCTGGGAAACCAATGACATTACAGGATGTCATCACCGCCTATCTTAAGGCTGGTCGCTAATTGAATCTATTTTAGAGAGCCCTTGGAGTTGATGTGTTTAACAACAGTTTGATCACGCGTATAATTTTGATGAATGTTGTGCTGCTTACCTTCGGTATCGGCTTCTTTGCTGCGTTCCATTATAAGCGTGATCAGCAGAATATGGTTGATCTGACTATTGAGGGGGCCGAAATTCTTATGGCCACCATCGAGAATGCGATCTTTAATTCCAAGTGCAAGGGTGATCCGGAGCGCCTGCAAAAGAATCTGCAGTTTATCTCTCGCAGTCCTAATCTGTTGGGTGTGCGGATATTCAGTGCTGAAAATGGTCTGGTGCTCAACTCATCGCAAGGGGAGGAAATTGATCAGCCGGTTCCGGTTTCTGATTTGGCGATCTATAACAATGGTCGCACGTCGGGCATTGTTGAGATTGACTCCGAGCAGGTGTTGAGTATTATCAAACCGATTATCGCCCGGCCCCTGTGCAGTGAATGCCATGGTGTTGAGAAGAAGGTGTTGGGGGTGTTGAACCTCAATTACTCAATGCGTGAAACCAACAGTAAGCTGGCGAGCTCATCCCGTTGTTTTTCGCTGTCGATGGTGTTTATCACCTTGCTTCTTTCCGTCGGAGTGTCGGTGATTCTGTTGCGCTTTGTCCGTAAGCCGATTCAGGTGATGACCTCGCGGATGGCCAAGGTCGAGGCTGGTGATCTGAAGGTGCGGATGGTGCCGAAACACAATGATGAGATCGCTCATTTGATGCGCAGCTTCAATTCGATGGTCGAGAAACTGGATGTTGCTAAACAGGAACTGGAAACTTATCATTTCAGTCAGATGGAGCAGGCCGATCGCTTGGCGTCGATTGGCGAGATGGCGACGGGAATGGCCCACGAAATCAAGAATCCGTTGGCGGGGATCAGCGGGGCCGTAACGGTGCTGGCAGATGATTTACCCCAAGATGATGATCGTCGCCAGGTGGTACAGGATATTTTGGCTCAGATTGCCCGTTTGAATAAAACGGCAACGGATCTGCTTAATTTCGGTCGGCCCGGTTTGCCGCAATGTGATTACCTCGATGTGAACGATGTGGTGAAAGAGACGCTGTTTTTCGTTGCTCAGCATCCTGAAGCAAAAAACATTCATCAGATCACTGAATTGACACGCGATCTGCCGCCGGTGTGGGCGGATCGCAAGCAGATTCAACAGGTGTTGCTCAATATCATTATTAATGCACTGCAGGCCATGCCGGAATGTGGTTCACTGACCGTGCAGACCGAACTGACCCGTGAACATGATGGACGTTCGTATGTGCGAGTTCAGATTGTTGATACCGGGTCCGGTATCCCCGTGGAGCGGCTGGATAAGATTTTTACGCCGTTTTTCACCACTAAAAATCGCGGTACCGGACTTGGCCTGGCGATCTGCAAGCAACTGATCAAGCAAAATGATGGCCATATCTCTGTACTGAGTTCACCGCAAGAGGGCACGTCGTTTTCGATCTCTTTGCCGGTGGCAAAGCTTCCCGAATCTGGACAAGAAGAGGAACAGAATGAATAATTATCGGGTACTTGTTGTTGATGATGAACATCTGATTCGTTGGTCTTTGGAGCAGAGCCTGAAAAAACAAGGTTATCGCGTGAATACCGCTGGATCCGGCGAAGACGCTCTGGAGTTTGTGCGTCGCGAATCTCCCGATATGGTGTTTCTCGACATTCAGTTGCCGGGTATTGACGGCATTGAAACGCTGGAAAAGATCAAGGAGATCGACAGCGATATCAGTGTCATCATGATTACGGCCCTTGGCGTGCTGGAAACGGCCGTCAAAGCGATGCAGCTTGGTGCCTACGATTACATCAACAAGCCGTTTAATCTTGACGAAGTGTCGGTGGTGCTGCGCAAGGCGCTGGAAACCCAGGCCCTGAAAAAAGAGGTAGAGCATCTACGCACCGAAAAAAAACGGACGCAGAGCGCCTCGCGCATTGTCGCCCGCAGTGTCCACATGGAAAATGTCCTCGACATGGTGGCCAAGATTGCTCAGAGTGATGCGGCAACGGTTTTGATTCAAGGCGAGAGCGGTACCGGTAAAGAGTTGATTGCCCGCGCCCTCCACTATGATAGCCCGCGCAGTGAGCAGCCGTTTATGGCGATCAACTGCGCTGCCGTTCCGGAAACGCTGCTGGAGAGCGAGCTGATGGGCCACGAAAAAGGAGCGTTTACCGATGCCAAAAGCCTGAAGAAAGGGCTGTTTGAGATGGCCAATGGCGGCACGGTGTTTCTCGATGAGATTGGCGATATGCCGATGGGCACCCAGGCCAAGTTGCTGCGGGTGCTTGAAGAGCGCTCGTTCCGCCGCATCGGTGGCACCAAGGATATCCATGTCGATGTGCGGATCGTCGCCGCGACCAACAAGGAGTTGCTCAAGGCGATTGAAGACGGCAGCTTCCGTAAGGACCTCTATTATCGGATTCAGGTGATCCCCATCTATCTTCCACCGTTGCGCGAGCGGCCTGATGACATTCTCCCTTTGGCGCATCACTTTGTGCAGCACTTTAACGCCGAGTTTGGCAAAAATGTCCGTGGTTTTTCCCCGTCGGCGGAAAAATATCTTATCGAATACGACTGGCCGGGAAATATTCGTGAGTTGCGCAATGTTATTGAACGGGCGAGTATCCTCGAAAGTGGTGATGTGCTCAAGCTAGAGTTGTTGCCACGCGAGATGCTCAGCCATACTCCGGCGACACCTGGCGGTAGTTTCCAGTTGCCACCAGAAGGGATCGATATCGAAGTGGTGGAAAAGCAACTGATTCAGCAGGCCCTGACCCTGAGTAGCGGTAACCAGTCTCAGGCTGCACGCAAGCTTCATTTAGGCATCGATGCTTTTCGGTACCGGATGAAGAAGTTTGGCTTGCTCTAGATCGTTGCTGTGTGTCTGAGCGGCACCGCTCTCTCCTGTTGTAGCGCCACTCTTTTTACCATTCCAAGTGAGTACCCATGTCTCAATCTTCCCCGCGCCTGTTTCTCATCGACGGCTCTTCCTATATTTACCGGGCCTATTATGCTATCCGCCATCTTTCGACATCTCAGGGGTTGCCCTGCAATGCAGTGTTGGGTTTTACCAAAATGCTGCTCAAGGTGGTGCGCGAGCATCAGCCCGATCAGCTGGCGGTGGTGTTTGATGCCAAGGGGCCGACGTTTCGCAAAGAGATCTATGCCGAGTACAAGGCTAATCGGTCCAAGATGCCAGAAGATCTGGTGCCGCAAATTCCGCTGATCAAGCAGGTGGTTGATGCTTTTAATATTCCGGCGCTGGAACAGGTTGGTTACGAGGCGGATGATATCCTCGCTACCCTGGCGCGCCAGAAGTCGGCTGAAGGATTTGAGGTTACCGTTGTGACGGGCGATAAGGATCTGATGCAGATTGTCAGTGAGAACGTCTGTCTGCTCGACACCATGAAGGACAAGGTGTCTGGATTGGCGGAAGTGGCCGAGCGTTTCGGTGGCACACCGGACAAGGTGATTGAGGTGCAGGCGCTGGCCGGTGATAGTTCGGATAACGTTCCCGGTGTGCCGGGCATCGGTGAGAAAACCGCCAAGGCGCTGATTGAAGAGTTTGGCAGTGTTGAAAACGTGCTGGCGAATGTCGATCAGGTGAAAGGGAAGAAGCGCCAGGAAAACCTGCGTACCTTTGCTGATCAGGCGCGATTGTCTCGCCAATTGGTGACGCTGATTGACGATATGGCCCTTGAAGGGATGGAACGTGATTTCAGCCTGCGCGAGCCGCATCGTGATGCTCTGTCTGAATTGTTCAAGTTGCTGGAATTTAATCAGCTCCACGATGAGTTTGACTCTCCTGCTGCCGAGTCGCGCTTGGAGGGGGAGTATCACTGTGTGACCAGTGAGGAAGAGTTGGAGTCGCTCGTTGCGACCCTACAGGAGGCCGAGTGGATCGCTGTTGATACCGAGACCACCTCGTTGCAGCCGATGAATGCCGATCTGGTCGGGATATCATTTGCAGTAAGCGCCGGTGAGGGCTGGTATGTCCCGGTGGCGCACCGTGGCGGCGGTGCTGAGCATCAACTGGATCGACAGCGGGTGCTAGAGCAATTGCAGCCAGTGCTGGAAGATGATCAACGACCGAAGGTGGGGCAGAATATCAAATACGATACCCTGGTGCTGCGTCGGGCCGGTATTGATCTACGCGGAATCGTGGCCGATACCATGTTGCAATCGTACTTGCTCTATCCGGCGGCTCGTTCACATGGCCTTGATGCGCTGGCCAGTGAACATCTCGGCCACAAAATGATCAGTTACAGCGAGGTGACGGGCAGTGGCAAAAAACAGATCGGATTTGACGAGGTATCACTGGATGTTGCAACCCGTTACGCGGCTGAAGATGCCGATATAACATTACAGTTGTTTCTAAAATTTCATCCCATTTTGCAGGGTGAATTGCGCCATCTGTTTGAGACGGTGGAGATGCCGCTGATGCAGGTGTTGACCGAGATGGAATGGCATGGCATGGCTGTCGATTGCGATAAACTCGAAGCCCTGAGCAGTCGCTTTGCTGATAAAATTGCCATCCTCCAACAGCAGATTTATACCTTGGCCGAGGGGGAGTTTAATATCAATTCGCCCAAGCAACTGGGGGAAGTGTTGTTTGAGCGCCTTGGCCTGCCCCATGGCAAGAAGACCAAAACCGGTTGGTCAACGGCGGTTGGTGTGTTGAGTGGATTGGCCGATCAGCACGAGGTCGTGGCTCTGGTGCTCGAATATCGTTCGCTGGTCAAACTCAAGGGCACTTACACCGATAGCTTGCCACGTCTGATCAATGAACGCAGTGGTCGTATCCATACCTCATTTAATCAGGCGGTTACAGCGACGGGGCGGTTGTCGTCCAGTGACCCGAACCTGCAGAATATTCCGATTCGAACTGAAGAGGGGCGTGAAATCCGCGAGGCGTTTATCCCGGCGCCGGGCCATGTGCTTTTGGCGGCTGATTATTCGCAGATTGAGTTGCGGGTGATGGCCCATCTTGCCGATGAGCCGACGTTGCAGGAAAGTTTCCGTCGTCAGGAAGATATTCATCAACGCACCGCCAGTGAGATTTTTGGCGTTTTTCCGCAGATGGTAACTGATGAGATGAGGCGGCGGGCAAAAACCGTCAACTTCGGGGTGTTGTACGGCATGGGGGCGTTCAGTCTGGCCAAAGATCTGGGCATTTCCAACAAGGAAGCCAGGCAGTATATTGATAGCTACTTTGCCCGCTATCCCAAGGTGAGTGAATTTATCGAGGCACGTAAGCAGGAAGGACGTGACCATCTTTATGTGAAAACACTGCTCAATCGTCATTGTGCTGTCAGCGATATTAACAGTAAAAACGGTCAGATACGCAGCTATGCTGAACGCAATGCCGTCAATTATCCGGTGCAGGGCTCTGCGGCTGACATTATTAAGGTGGCGATGATCCGTATTCAGGATCAGTTGCAGCAGCGGCAGATGAAAACGCGAATGGTCCTACAGGTGCATGACGAATTGGTGTTTGATGTGCCGCAGGATGAACTGACCGAAGTTGAGGCGTTGGTGGTGGAACTGATGGAGCAGGCGGTGCAGCTCAGTGTGCCGCTAGAGGTCTGTGTCGGCTGTGGTCAGAACTGGCGTCAGGCCCATTAACTCTCATGATTCACCGGTTATTTGCTATGTCCTGTGCTTGCTGTGAAAATTTCCTTGATATGTTTGTTTTAACAAGGGGTTGAATTTACACTATATCAGAGATACTATCGCAGTAATATTCGCGATTAAATGAGTGTTTTTGAGATAACATAGAGGAGTCAAACTATGATTAAAGAGATCGGTTTCATCGGTTTGGGCACAGTGGGTAAATCCATGGCAGCCAATTTGCTTAAGGGAAATTACAATCTGACCGTTTTTGATCATCGGGCAGAGGCGGTCGATGCACTGGTTGCCAAGGGTGCCACAGCTGCAGCCACAGCAATGGATGCAGCCAAGGGGAAAGATCTGGTGATGACCGTTCTTCCTGATGAGGATGAACTAAAGCAGGCATTGTCGGCAGAAGGCGACTTTCTTGAAGGGATTGCTCCTGGAACGATTCTGTGCGATTTGGGTACCCACTCCCTTGAGGTGACCAAAGAGGTAGCGAGGAAGGCGGCCAAACGTAAACTTTTGTTCCTCGATGCCCCGGTTTGGGGAACCAAGGAACATGCGGCGCACGGCTTGCTGACCATCCTGGTTGGTGGTGATAACTCAGTGGTCAGTCGTTGCCGCGAGGTGTTGTCCTTTGTTGGCTTGAATATCCTCCATGTCGGTAATGTTGGTGATGCAACAAAGATGAAGTTTGTTGTCACTCTGATGCAGTCGCAGTTGATGGAAGCACTGTCCGAGAGCTTGGTGCTTGGTGGTCGTCTCGGTTTCAGTAATGACCAGATCCTTGAAGTGTTGGATGCCGGTGGTGTGGCGTCGCCTCTGCTGCACAAGAAGGGTCGTTCTATGGCTCGCGGTGATTTTAGCCGCAATTTGGCGCTCAAGTATGTCCATGCCGGTCTGTGTAAAGTCAAAGAGGCTGCCGACCTTACCGGTGCCCACCTGCCGGGGATGGAAGCGGTGCTCGGTGTCTACGATGAGGCCATGGAAGATGGTCGTGGCGAAGAGGATTTCTCGGCGATCATTAAAGTGCTGCGAAAGTAGTTCTTCCAGACACACTGATACAACAAAAAAACGGGAGAGCTTCGGCTCTCCCGTTTTTGTTTTACCTGTAAAAAGGAGATGAATATGCGTAAGAGCATATCTCTGCTCGCTCTGTTTTCATTCATTTTGTTGCTGGTAACCAGTGTGGTGCTGTACATCGTCCCCCAAGGTCGTGTGGCCTATTGAGCGAATTGGCAGCTGCTTGGTATGAGTAAAATGACTTGGGGTGATCTGCATATTAATCTTGGCCTGTTGTTTATTGTCGTGGGGGTGTGGCACATCGTTCTCAATTGGTTTGCGCTGATGTTGTATTCGCGCCGTTCCCGTAGCGGAGTGCGCTCACGTAGCGGCTGGCTATGCTTTGGCGGTGACACTGGCGGTGGTGCTTTGCCGCTCAATGCGGCATCTCAGGATCGCGCCGCGAGAATTTATGGCGAACCCCCTTACGGTCATGCTGAGTTGTCATCGTTGACGATGCTGGTCTGTAACACCGGGTTTAACCTTGCGGAGGTGATGATTAGCCTGCAAAAGGCCAAACTGCAGGTCGTGTCTGCCGAACAGAGTGTGCAGCAGATTGCAGAGGCTAATCAGCTTAGTCCCCAGCAACTGTATGAGGTGGTTAAGCCGCCGCTCGCCGTCGGCGAGTTTTCCCGTTTGCCGAAATTGCCGCCGTCGGGACTGGGGCGTAATAGCCTGGTTCAGATCTGTACCAGCTATGGCCTTGATGTGGATAGCCTTGTTTCTCGATTTGCTGTACAGGGGATAATGGTCGATGGTGAGATGACGATTAAGCAGATTGCTACTGAACAGGGCAAGAACCCGGTGGAAATTTATGAGTTGATCCGCTCCTTGACTCTTGCTGATGAATAAAACCTGAATCTGATACGGTTCCCCCCCTCCCCCACAAATCGGGGGGAGGGAACTTTAGCTCCTTCCCCGCTTGATGGGGGAAGGTTGGGATGGGGGGTGATCGCAAAGCGATTTGTTTGTTTTCGGGTAACTATACAGCCCGATACGCTGGCAACGCCCATTCCAAGGGGCGTGTCGAGCCCATCCCTGGATACTTAACTGCCGCCATCCGGGTGGCAGATACCCTTTCCATGGGCGTCATCAGCGTATCTACAGTTATGCTGCATAGTTACGTTTTCGATTAAAGAAACTCATGCTGAATACTGATGCCCGCCATCACCCAGCGTCCCGGCATCGGCGCGTCCCCCGACTCAATATAGTCTTCATCCAGCAGATTGCTGGCCTCAAGGGATAATTCAATTGCCTGATTGAGCTGGTAGCTGATCTTGGTGTCGAACACCACACTGGAGTCGCCGAACATTCGCTCTTCGACACGGGCTTTGATGACATGGCTGACCTTTGGATGCCAGTCCAGCCATACGGAACCATGGAGTTGGTGGCGTAGATTGTCCAGGCTGTACTTGGATTCCAGGCCGCCGCTGTCGGCATCATGATCCAGATAGGTATAGCTGACCGCCAGGCGGCCGAGCAGCGGAATAGCTGCGACGGGTTGTTTGAGGTCAAAGCCCACTTCGATACCGGTGGTGGTGCTTTCGGCCACGTTACGTACTCGCCATGGCTCATCTGCTGAGGCGCGTGACCAGTCGATCAGATTATCACTGTCACGCAGGAACAGGCTGAGATTAGCACTGAGCCGTTTTTGCTGCCAGCGCAGACCGCTTTCCCAACTCCAGGCTTCTTCAGGCTCCAGATTCGGATCACCGATATTGCTCGGTGTGTTGTAGTACATCTCCAAATAGGTGGGGATGCGGAACGCTTTGGCCACTGAGGCAAACCATTGCAGGTGTCGGCTGATTTTGTAGCTGGCTTCTGCGCCCGGCCAGTATTCCCAGCCCCAGTCGGAATAATAGATGGCGGAGGCACCGGCACCAAGAGTCAGCTCATCAGTCACGGCGATCTTATGGTTCAGGAACAGGCTGTAGTTGTCGCGATCGTGGTCGCCGAGGTTTGAGCTTTCCATCTCTTCACGTTCGGTGCTGACCCCAAAGGTGCTGTTGCCCCAAGAGCAGGAGCTGTCGCCGGTGATCTGAAAGGCATATTTGTCGGTATCAGTATCGTTGGTGCCATACGCCGAGGTATAGAGATCTTCATGGTGAGTCCATGAGGCTTGCGGGCGCCAGTTAAGCGAGCCGTGTTGCAGGTTTGCCGCCAAGTAGCCGATGAAGGTTTCTGTTTTTTCCTTCTGGTAGGGAGCGTTGAAGTAAAAACGGCTGGCCCCGAATTTTTTGTCCGTATAAGCGGCCCCCAATTCCAGTTCCTGAGCGCCAATCTCGCCTCGTCCCTGATAGTTGACCGTCTTGATATTAAAACCGGTCGGCTCATCCTGTTCAAAACCGGATGAATATTGTTGAGACGCCGACAGGCTGTTCTGCCAGTTGCCCGTGGCGAAATGGCTCTGTACCGCGCTGACCAGATAGTCGTATTCACCGACCTTGAGTTGAGCCGACACTGATGGCGTGGTCTGGCGGCGGGTGATGATATTGATCACACCGGCCATGGCATTGGCACCATAAATGCGCGCTCCGGGGCCTTTAATGATTTCAATCCGTTCAATGTCGGCCAGGCTGACCGGGATATCCATATTGTGATGCCCCGTCTGCGGGTTCGACAGGCTGATACCGTTGAGCATCACCAGGGTCTGTTCATAGCTGCCGCCGCGGATGCTGACGTCAGATTGGACACCATGGCCGGCGCGTTGGCGGACATCGACGCCGCTTGCATATTCGAGCAGATCGGCAACACTGTCGGCGGCGCTGCCGTCGATATCGGCACGATCAATGATGGTGACGGACTGGGCAACCTCATTGAGGTGCTCCGGGGTTCGG
>JAGGYC010000028.1 GCA_021162745.1 Desulfuromonas sp.
GTGTTAATGTTACGATTCCACATAAGGAAGCCGTCTGCTCATTTCTCGATGAGATAGACTTGGATGCTGAGTTGATCGGTGCCGTCAATACGATTGTCCGTCGGGACGATAAGCTGATTGGCTATAATACCGATGGTATCGGTTTGGTGAATTCTCTCAAGTCAGACCTGGGTGTTGAGCTTGCCGGTTGTCATGTTGTTGTGCTTGGTGCCGGAGGGGCTGCGCGAGCTGCGATTGTCGCCCTGGCTCAACAGGGTGTTCGAGCTGTTGTTGTGGTTAATAGAAACGTTGATCGAGCTGTACATTTGGTCGAGCGTTACCTGGACCATTTTCCTGATGTGGAATTTTCTGCGCTCGCCCTGGATGAGACGTCATTGACGACTGTGGCACCTGAGGCTGATTTAATTTTAAATTCAACGTCAATAGGGCTTTCTGGTGAATCCTTTAATGTGATACCATGGGATATTGTAAAGGGCAGTTGTGCCGTTTATGATATGGTTTATGCGGTGGATGAAACACCACTGGTCAGATCTGCCAGGCAGCATGGCTTATCGGCTTGTGATGGGCTGGGGATGTTGATTGCGCAGGGTGAAGCCGCTTTCCAGCTCTGGACCCATCACCATCCCGGAGAAGCGATGCGCTCTGCCCTTGAGCGGGTGCGATAATAATTATGACGTTTACTACTTATTTAATAGACAGGTCATTCTATGGCAAATAATCGGTTAGGTGAATTGCTGATACGCAATAACCTTCTGACACAGGAACAGGTGGATAAGGCGCTGACTGAGCATAAAATGCATAAGGAGCGTTTTGCTGCTTCGCTTATCCGTCTGAAGTTTATTACTGAATCCGACCTGGCAACTTTTCTGTCTCGCCAATACGGCGCCCCTGCCATCAATCTGGCTGAATTTGAAGTCGATGTTGATGTCGTCAAATTGATCACTGCGGATGTTGTTCAGAAGTATCATCTTGTACCGATTAATCGCGCTGGTTCGACGTTGATCGTCGCCATGAGTGATCCCTCCAATATTTTCGCCATCGACGATATCAAGTTCATGACCGGTCACAACGTCGAGGTTGTGGTCGCCACCGAAAGCGCCATAAAGGATGCGATCGATAAATATTATGATCAGTCGGCTACATTTGCTGATGTCATGGGTGATCTCGATGATATTGATCTGGAGGTCATTGATGATGACGATCAGGTTGATCTGAATGAACTGCAGATAGCAACGGAGGAGGCTCCAGTTGTCAAACTGGTCAACCTGATTCTTACCGATGCCATTAAAAAGGGTGCGTCCGATATCCATATTGAACCGTATGAGAAAACTTTCCGGGTGCGTTACCGGATCGACGGTGTGCTGTATGAGGTGATGAAGCCGCCGATGAAGCTCAAAAGTGCCATCACTTCGCGGATCAAGATCCTTTCGGAGATGGATATTGCCGAGCGTCGCCTGCCGCAGGATGGCCGGATCAAGATCAAGCTGCCGGGTGGCAGAGACATGGATTACCGTGTCAACTGCCTGCCGACACTTTTTGGTGAAAAAGTTGTTCTGCGACTGCTGGACAAGTCAAATCTACAGTTGGATATGACCAAACTTGGTTATGAAGAAGACTCTCTCAAGTGGTTCAAACAGGAGATCAGTAAGCCGTTTGGCATGGTGCTGGTGACTGGGCCGACGGGGAGTGGTAAGACCGTTTCCCTTTATTCGGCGTTGAGTGAACTGAACAAGACAACGGAGAATATCTCGACGGCGGAAGACCCGGTTGAATTTAACTTTGCCGGTGTTAATCAGGTGCAGATGCACGAAGAGATCGGTCTGAACTTTGCCAGTGCGCTACGGGCATTTTTGCGCCAGGATCCCGATATTATTATGATCGGTGAGATCCGGGACTTCGAAACAGCTGAAATTGGTGTCAAGGCTGCATTGACCGGTCACCTGGTGTTGTCAACGCTGCATACCAACGATGCGCCGAGTACCATCAACCGCTTGTTGAATATGGGCATTGAACCCTTCCTGGTGGCCTCAGCGGTTAACCTGATTACCGCTCAGCGTCTTGCCCGGCGTCTGTGTACTGAGTGTAAAGAGGTCGATGAAATTTCAAAACAGGCGTTACTCGATGCCGGCGTCGCCCCTGATGAGGTTGATGGCTTTGTCTGTTATAAAGGTAAGGGGTGCAGTCATTGCAATGACAGTGGCTATAAGGGCCGCGTCGGCATTTATCAGGTGATGCCGATGTTTGACGAGATCCGTGAGATGGTTCTCGCCGGCGCCAATACCGCAGAAATTAAACGAGAATCAATGCGCCTTGGGGTACGAACCATGCGTCAATCGGCATTGACAAAGTTGAAAGAGGGGATCACCTCATTTGAGGAAGTGGTTCGTTGTACCATTGCTGATGATTAGCAAGAGCAATCTCGCGCAGAGCACGCCAAGAACGCAGAGAAGGTCAAAGGTATAATCTTGTTTTTGGCTCAGATCTTACCCTGAATTTCAGGTTTTATTTTTGTTCATCTCAGCGATCTCTGCGTCTTGAGAGAACGAAGTGAACGGGCGCGATAATAGCTTTAAGATGTTGATCTTATCTGCGTCAATCGGTGTAATCTGCGGCCATTGAATTTGTTAGCCTCTGATTTCACGGATTATCACTGATTTAAGGCTCAGAAGCTGAAAGTCTTTGAGTGGTGCAATAATTTTGTCATACTCTGAGTGTGTGGATCGAACGTAAATGTATAATATGCTGCTTGAGAACCAACGGGAGACATAATGGCGAGTATTCATGATTTTCTGAAAGTGATGGTTGACTCTGGAGCTTCGGACCTGCACATAACAACGGGAACGCCGCCGCAGATCCGCATTGATGGCGCGATACGGCCATTAAATCATCCCACCCTGATGCCGGCTGATACCAAGCAACTCTGTTACAGTATTTTGACCGATGCCCAGAAGAGAAAGCTCGAAGAGGACAATGAACTGGATCTGTCATTTGGTGTCAAGGGTATGGCCCGTTTCCGTGGCAATGTCTATATTCAGCGTGGCGCTATTGCCGGAGCCTTTCGGCGCATCCCCTATGAGTTTCTCTCTTTCGAACAATTGGGGTTGCCGCCGGTTATTAAGGAGATCTCCAAGCGGCCACGCGGCTTGGTTCTGGTGACGGGGCCGACGGGTAGTGGTAAGACAACGACTCTGGCTTCCATTATCGATGCCATCAATAAAGAACGACATGAGCACATTATCACCATTGAGGATCCGATTGAGTACATTCACCCGCATAAGAACTGTATCGTCAATCAGCGTGAAATCGGTAGCGATACCCATTCCTTCAAAAAAGCCCTGAAGTCTATTCTGCGTCAGGATCCCGATGTCGTTTTAGTGGGCGAATTGCGAGATTTGGAAACCATTGAGGCTGCACTGACCATCGCCGAAACCGGTCACCTCTGTTTTGCCACCTTGCACACCAACGGTTGTGTCCAGACTATCAACCGTATTGTCGATGTGTTTCCTACCAATCAGCAGGCGCAGATAAGAACGCAGCTCTCCTTTGTTTTGGAAGGGGTTTTGTCGCAGACCCTGATTCCCCGGGCTTCAGGCAAAGGGCGTGCGTTGGCGCTGGAGGTTATGGTGCCCAATGTCGCTATCCGCGCCTTGATCCGTGACGACAAGGTTCATCAGCTCTATTCGCAGATGCAGATGGGGCAGGAGAAGTTTGGTATGCAGACCATGAACCAATCCTTGTTTACCCTGTTTCACCGTAAGTTGATCAGTCTGGAAGATGCCATGATTCGTTCACCGGAAAAGGATGAATTGCGGCAGATGATTGCAAATCCGGAGTCGTCATTGCGGCGGCCACAGGGTGGGCCGAAAAAGATGACGTAAGCTCAGTTAATGTGCTGATATTTTGTTTCTGTAAAAAACTCATTCCAGATCAATGAGGTGGAGTATGGCAAAGTTTTCCTGGGTAGGTAAAAATCGTAGTGGTCAGGTGCAAAAAGGGGAGATGGAAGCTGCTAGCGAGGGCATTGCACGGGCACAGTTGCGACGCCAGGGGATCGTGCCGTCCAAGGTAAAAGAAAAGGGGAAGGGGCTGAATATTGAGCTCAAAATACCCGGCATGGAACCAAAGATTACCACCAAGGATCTGGTGGTGTTTACCCGTCAGTTCGCCACCATGATTGATGCCGGTCTGCCGTTGATTCAGTGCCTGGATATTCTGTCATCACAGCAGGATAACCCAACATTCAAGCGAATTCTTGCTACCGTAAAAGAGGATGTTGAATCCGGCTCAACCTTTGCTGATGCGTTGCGCAAGCACCCTAAAGCGTTCGATGAGTTGTTTGTTAATCTGGTCGCTGCCGGTGAGGTTGGTGGCATTCTGGATACCATTCTCAATCGCCTTGCCGCCTATATTGAAAAAGCTCAGAAGCTGAAGAAGCAGGTCAAGAGTGCCATGACCTATCCGACCACCGTTGTTTCCATTGCCGTGGTTGTTATCGGCGTCATTCTGGTTTTCGTTATTCCCGCTTTCGAAAAAATATTCTCCGATTTTGGTGGGGCGTTGCCTTTACCCACGCAGATTGTCATCAATATAAGTGATTTTATTCAGGATTATATCCTCGCCATCATTGGTGGCATTATCCTTGTCATTTTCACTTGTAAAAAAATCTATGCCACTGAAAAAGGACGCGATGTTATTGATGATTGGGCACTCAAAGCGCCAATCTTCGGCGTATTGATTCGTAAAGTTGCTGTGGCCAAGTTTACCCGTACCCTCGGTACCATGGTATCCAGTGGTGTGCCGATCCTTGATGGTCTGGATATTGTTGCCAAAACAGCGGGTAACCGAACGGTTGAAAAAGCCATTATCAAAGTGCGTCAGAGTATCAGTGAAGGTAATACCATTGCTGAACCATTGTCCAAGTCCGGTGTTTTCCCACCCATGGTCTGCCAAATGATCGCGGTTGGTGAACAGGCGGGTTCTATTGATACCATGCTCAATAAAATTGCAGATTTCTATGATGACGAGGTCGATGATGCTGTAGGCAATTTGACTGCCATGATGGAGCCGTTGTTGATGCTGTTTTTGGGTACCACCGTTGGTGGCCTGGTTATTGCCATGTACCTACCGATCTTTAAAATTGCCGGTACTGTTGGTGGTTAACGACGCTTGCTCTGATCCATTCGTTGAAAGGTCGTAAACGTTCCATGATAGCGAAACCTTTCAGCACTACAAAATATCCTTATCCCGATAAATCTCATGCCGGCAGCCTGTTATGGTTCTTGCTCGGGCGAGCCTTTATTGCGTCCCTCTTTTTAGGAGGGACGGTTTATTTCAGCTACTCTTCTTCTGTTTCACCGCCATATCATCTGGATCTCCGCCTTGTTCTGCTGCTGGCCCTGACCTTTTTGCAAATCTGTTTCTCCCTGCTGTGGATACTCAAAGGTGTTCGCCGGCAGGGTGCTTTTATCCAGGTTCAAATTGTCTGGGATCTGGCCTTGTGTACGCTGACGGTCTATGTCACAGGTGGCGTAGCTAGCCAGTTTGCCTTCCTGTATATCTTTGTCATTTTTGCCAGCGGTTTGTTTTGTAAAACGACAGAGGTGTTCATGACCTTTGCCGCCGCCATGATTCTCTATGGTGGCTTGGTCGACCTACAGTATTATGGGTTCATTTCCCCTGAGTCACACCTTTCAAGTCAGCAGATCTTTTATCGCCTGTTTTTAAACAGTGCGGCTTTTTTGTTGACGGGCCTGCTCAGTGCTGTGCTCTCATCCCGATTACAGAAATCACAATGTCTCCTTGAGCGTGAACGCAGTGAGTTCGTTGAGCTGGAACATCTGAACAGCCTGATTTTAAAGAGCATCCCCAGTGGTTTGGCTGTCATTGACTTACAGGGTGGGGTTCGTTCATTCAATGAGGCGGCAGCTTCAATCAGCGGAGTCGATAGCCGTGGCGCTTTGAGCTCTACTGTAGCCGATATTTTTCCGCAACTTGACCTACGCTCTGCCAACTTGCTTGTTGAGCGGGGTGAGTTCCACTATGTTCATCCTGTCGGGGAACAAAGGATAATCGGATATAGTACTTCGTCGATTCATGATAGCAGTGGTTCATATTGCGGGATCCTGATTGCATTTCAGGATCTGACAAAAATTAAAAAAATGGAACAGGATCTACAGCTCAAGGACAAATTGTCTGCTATTGGTGGTTTGTCCGCCGGGTTGGCGCATGAGATCAGAAATCCGTTGGCTTCGCTCAGTGGCAGTGTCGAGCTGATGAAAGAAAACGCCACTTTTTCGGCTGCTGATGAACAGTTGATGGAGATCGTCTCGCGTGAAGCAGGGCGGCTTAATCGTCTTTTGTCGGATTTTCTGATCTTTGCCCGACCTCGCGAACCACAATGCGTTCACTGTAATCTGTCAATAGTGATTGATGACGTGGTAGCCCTTGCACGATCGGATGCAGACTTTGCCGGAATTACCATCAGTTGGGATTACAGTGAAGACTTATGGGCTGATGTTGATCAGGAGATGTTTCAGCAGTTGATCTGGAATCTGGTGAAAAACGGTTCGCGATTTGTCGGCAAACCGGGGCAAATCGGGATTTACGTTTCCGTAGAGCAACACAGCTTTTGGGTGGATGATAATGGCCATGGGGTAGACGACGCGATGCGCAAAAAGATTTTTGAACCTTTTTATACCACTCGGGCCGATGGCACGGGCTTGGGGTTGTCGATTGCCCATTCAATTGTTACCGCACATGATGGTACGATTGAATGTCTTGATAATTCATGGGGTGGAGCACGTTTTTTAGTGTCACTACCAGTTGTTAACAGGGATGCAGGGGATAAAATCGGATAACACCTTGAAGATCAAAAGCAAAATCTTGTTTTTTGGTTTAGACCTTAACCCTGAATTGAAAGGTTTTGGTTTAACCTTGGCGACCTTGGCGGCTTGGCGCGAGGATGATTTTACGCATTTGAACTTATCCGCTTTTATCCCCTGCATCCCCTTCATCCCCTTCATCCCTGTAGAAAATGTTTTGACTTTTTTTAAACCAAACCACCAGACAGAAAGTACCTGTGCAGTGAAACAAAAAAGCCACATCCTTGTTGTCGATGACGAACAGAGTATGCGCGAGTTCCTCACCATCATGTTGCAGCGTGAAGGCTACCACGTTGATTGTGCCGAAGATGGTGAAGCAGCCCAACGGCTCCTCGTTTCCTCCGCCTATGATCTGGTGCTGTCCGATATTCGTATGCCCAACATGGGGGGCATTGATCTGCTCCACCATATTCATCAGCTCGGTGTCGATACCCCAGTAATTATGATGACGGCTTTTTCAACGACCGAACAGGCCGTTGAGGCGATGAAGCTGGGTGCCTATGATTATGTGATGAAACCGTTTAAAAACGATGAGATTCGGCTGATCGTAAAACATGCCCTCGAACATCGTTCATTGAAGCAGGAAAATCAACGCCTTAAAAAAGAGATCGAAAGCAGTCTGTCCTTTGATCGGTTGATTGGCAAAAGTTCAGCCATGCAATCGTTATTCAGGCTGATTGAAAAAGTGGCGGATTCTCAGGCCAGTGTATTGATCACCGGCGAGTCCGGCACCGGCAAAGAACTGGTAGCCCGCGCTGTGCATCAACACAGTTCACGTAAGGATCAGTCCTTTGTCGCTATCAATTGTGGCGCGATTCCAGAAAACTTGCTGGAAAGTGAACTGTTTGGTCATGAAAAAGGGGCCTTTACCGGAGCCATAACAGCCAAGCAGGGATTGTTTGAAAAAGCCAACGGCGGCACCCTGTTTCTGGACGAGATTGGAGAACTGCCTCAACCCATGCAAGTTAAGCTGCTGCGGGTGTTGCAGGAAAAAGAGATTCGTCATGTCGGTGCAACCACGGATATCGCCGTGGATGTGCGCATTCTGGCCGCTACCAATGCCGATCTTGAGCAATCGGTAAGCACGGGAGTCTTTCGCAGTGATCTGTTTTATCGCCTCAATGTCATTCATGTGCAGATCCCACCGTTACGGGAACGTAAAGAGGATATTCCGCTGTTGGTCAATGGATTTTGTCGTCGTTTGTCCCCGGGAAATACCGTAGAAGTTCCCCCTCCGTTTATTCGTCACCTGTTGGATTATGATTGGCCGGGCAATGTCAGGGAACTGGAAAATGTGATCGAGCGCTGCCTTGTTCTGGATGGCGGAAACGTCCTGGATAGCCAAAACTTGCCGCCGCAGCTTACTGCTGGCTTTTCTTCCTCTTTATCGTTGCAGGTGGATATTCCTGAGGATGGATTGGATCTGGAGCTGTATTTAGCCGAGGTGGAAAAAAACATCCTTCAGCAGGCGCTGGAGCGTAGCAATGGTGTAAAAAAACATGCCGCAAAGCTGTTGAAGTTGAGCTTTCGTTCGCTGCGTTATCGGTTGGATAAGTTGGGGCTTTAACAGGTTTTTTGTTTACAGGGATGCAGGGGGAGAAAACCCTTAAGATCAAAAGCAATCTCGCGCCAAGCCGCAAAGGGCGCCAAGAAGAGCAAAATCTTGTTTTTTGGTTTAGATCTTAACCCTGAATATAAAGGTTTTGGTTTAACCTTGGCGACCTTGGCGGCTTGGCGCGAGGATGATTTGTGCTTTTGAACTTATCCGCTTTTATCCCTGTAA
>JAGGYC010000037.1 GCA_021162745.1 Desulfuromonas sp.
AATAAAACTGAGCAACACAATACTTCTTTTAATCATCTCTTTACCCTCTTTCACATAAAGTTAAATTATCGAAATCCGGCCACACCATAGCGGGCCATGAATCAGTATTAATGGCTACGCGCCGGTTGTGGCGCTACAAATCATCAGCGCTTCAGTCCGATGCTCCCTGGACTGATTAAAAAGGCCAGATCACCTTAAGCCAAAACTTGTCCCCTTCGGGGCGATTCTCAACCAGAAATTCCTTTTGATACTTGGCCTCAAAGCTCATATTTTTATAGTCATACTTAACCGTCGGCCCAACAGCGAACACTTGGCCCCGGAAGCCATCGAGGGCCTTGGCCATGCCATTACCGCCATGGTCGTCGGTCATCTGCTTATAATAATAGCCCCCCACTCCGAACGCCCAGGGCGCCATGTGATAGGCAGCACCATAATCAAAGTGGAATTCCTGCCCGGATGTGTAATCGGTATCCCTGTTTTCAGTATTGAAATCGTACATCACCTTGGCCGACAACTCAAAACCCTGATCAGACAAGAATGTTGCCGCCACAATAGGCTGAATCGTCCAATAGTTGCGTCCCACATTGGCCAGATTATCTTCGTCGTACTCGCCGGTCGGTGTCGTAATATCGAGGGCAGCAACGACATGCAGATTTTTGCTATGCCAGGCAAGCAAAAATGGCGAAAAGGCAATATCGCCAAGATATCCATCGCTGTCATCCATATTCACAACCGGTGTCTCAAGAGAAACATCCATATACACCAGAGGAATCGTCACATACATGCCGAAGTCAGCACCAAGCAGTTTGTACTTGGTCATATAAACAAAACGGGACACATTGGCCACCACATCAAGATCAAAATCAACGGGTATTTTATCGCCATCCTCATCATTCAATCGATCAGCGGTGTAATAGGTTGAATAGTTGAGAAAGTAAAGACCCTGGGGAGGCAAAGCGCCCGCCATGATGCTTTCGGCACCGTTTGGGTAGGTTCCACCACCACCCTCTGTTGCCAGGGCGGGGGTAAAGGAGATGGCAACGACAGATAACACTGCGGCAATGAATACTCCGCATCGAAAAGTGAAATTCAAAGACCGATCTGACTTTTTCTCTAACATTTTACTCTCCATTTAAGATCAAATACCTAGCCAATACCATCCATGTCCCGACGGCTAACAGCTGGTTAAAAAACGATCGAGTTGATTGGCGAAGGCCTGCTTATCACTGGCGCTAAACGCTGCCGGGCCACCGGTTTCAACACCGCAGCCGCGCAATTCATCGAGCATATTACGCACCGCGAGACGTTCCTGGATATTCTCCGGGGTGTAAAACTCGCCACGCGGGTTAAGGGCATGGCCCTGCTTCTTGATCGCTGCCGCAGCCAAAGGGATATCAGCCGTAATGACAAGATCACCGCCACTGAGCAGCTCAACAATTTTATCATCAGCGACGTCAAACCCAGCTCCAACCACCATGGAACTGATATAGATCGACGGCGGTGTACGTAGCGGTTGATTCGCCACCAGGGTAAGGTTGACCTTTTTCCGCTCTGCGGCGCGAAATAAAATCTCTTTGATTACCCTGGGGCAGGCATCGGCATCAACCCAGATATGCATCGGTGTATCTCCTCGGTTTATGTCAAAAAATCCTATCAGAACCTGCCCACGCAGAAACTCATGATGACTGCGATAAACGTTTCCAGATAAGAAACAGCTACTTTCGCCATATCAAGGGCCTTAAAAGGTACATTCAGGCTTCTAGATAAAAAAGCCAAGGGTACTTATAGTCACCACCCTTGGCTTTTTATTGGGGAAGATATTATTGAAAAACCACCCAGACAGCAATCATTTATTCCCTGAATATTCGTTTGGTCCAGACCCATTTGCAGATAAATTCATAGCAACCAGACGCTGGTGCAAACTCGGATGGGAATAATAGAAAAACACGTAAGCCGGATGGGGAGTCAGGTTACTCAAATGATTGAGCGACAGTTTTTTCAGCGCATCGCCCAACGCTTTGCCGCTAAAATTGTTGGTGGCGAAATCATCGGCCTGATATTCGTTTTTACGCGACCAGGCATTCATCAGCAAGCCGGTGAGCAGCGACACCGGACTATAGAGTATGCCAAAGGCCACCAGGCCAACGTGAAACACCGCTGCATCCACGCCCAACGCCTGGGAAAACACCGCTTGACCTAAAAACAGCGACAACAGATAAAACAACACCCCCATCTGAGCGATGGAGATCACCATCCCCTGCAGAGTATGCTTCTTCTTGTAATGGCCAATCTCATGCGCCAATACCGCCACTACCTCGTCTGTGGTCAAATCGTTGATAAGGGTATCGAACAACACAATCCGTTTCTTGCCGCCCAGACCGGAAAAATACGCATTGGCCTTGCTCGAACGCTTGGAGCCATCCAGCACAAAGATATCCTTGACCGAAAAATCCACCGTCGCGGCAAAATCCTCGATGGCGGTTTTCAATTCACCATCGGCCAACTCAGTCTGTTTGTTGAACAACGGTACGATCAGGTTGGAGTAAAACATGGTCAAAAACAGAGTGATTCCACCGACCATCAACCAGGCATAAATCCAGAACATATCGGTGGTGCGGTAGTAAAACCAAGTGATCATGAACAGTGCACCCCCGCCTAGAACAATCAGCAACAGCCAGCCTTTCACTTTATCGGCCACAAACAGTTTGCCGGTGATTTTATTAAAGCCAAACCGCTCTTCAATGACAAAAGTTTTGTACAGCTCAAACGGAATGCCGAGGATATCCTGGGCAAACATCAGTACGCCAAAGAACACCAATGCTTGCACAATGGGATTACCAGAAGCCCCCACAGCAAAGCTGTGGAGATGGGCAAAGCCTTCCACCAACAAAAATACCAGCACCACAAGCAGGCTAAACGTTGAACTGATCAACGTAAAGCGGGTATTGGTTTGCTGATACAGCTGCTGTTTTTCATATTTCTGCTGATCGTACAGCCCTTCAAGCTCTTTGGGGATGGCTTGCCCCATGCGACTGGCGTTCAACCCATCGAGCAACCGTTCAAGGGCATAGTCAAAAACCAGAATACCAATAATGATGTAAAAAATTGTCGTTTCCATAGGTGGTGTTGTAGCAGAATTGTTTGCAGGATAGAACGACGAAATAGCAAATGATGATGACAGCCGTCAGCAAACAGGCTTGCATACGTAGACCTGCTGAATCATGATTAGTTAGATGAACAAACGAACAATGGTGTCGCACCAACAGGGTTCTGCATAACGGTGCCAGTAGAGTAGAGAGCAAACCAGCCACAGTGCTGACTTGCTCCCCCTCGTCAAACCGGACATGCGGTTTTCCCGCATCCGGCTTTCCTATTGCCTTCT